>JBKPDB010000009.1:0-11319 GCA_046727655.1 Actinomycetota bacterium | reverse complement strand
CGTTGGTGCAGGTCGTGTTGCCGGGGCGTGTCGATCCGGCCACTGTCCGTGTCAGCGTCGACGGCAGGGACGTCACGTCGGCCTTCGCCGTTCGCCCGAACGGCCGTTATGAAGGGGTCATCACCGGGCTCGCCGTCGGGGCCAACGACGTGATGGCGACGATGCCGCAAGGCCCGACAGTCCATCTGACGATCACGAACCATCCGATCGGCGGGCCTGTGTTCGCCGGGCCTCAAGTCCAGCCTTGGGTCTGCCGAACCGTCACTGGTTTCCCCGCGCCGCTCGACGCCCAGTGCAACGCCACGTCGGCGTTCACGTTCGTGTACATGGACGCAACCTCGCGAACGTTCAAGGCGTATGACCCGGCGTCTCCGCCGCCGGCGAGTGAGATCGCGTCGACCACGACAGACAAGGGCACGACGGTTCCATACATCGTGCGGCTCGAGAGGGGTGCGATGGATCGCGGTCTTTACGACGTGGCAGTGCTGGCCAATCCGGGAGCGATCTGGGCGCCGTGGGCTTCGCAGCCGGGCTGGAACCACAAGGTGCTCTACCAGCTCGGCGCCAATACCGCACCCTGGCACACCAACGGCCCGCCCCAGAGCGACTTGATTGATTCCGCGCTTTCGCGCGGCTTCCTCGTCGCTAACAACAACCTCAACATCCGGGGCAACAACGCGAACGACGTGGTGTCGGCGGAGGCCCTGATGATGCTCAAAGAGCACATTGCCGAGACATACGGCCCGATCCGCTACACGATCGGCACCGGCTGCTCCGGCGGCTCAATTCAGCAGCATGTGATCGCCGCCGACTACCCGGGGTTGCTCGACGGCATTCAGCCGAACTGCAGCTACCAGGACAGCTGGACGACTGCGAACGAAGTGAACGACTGCCATTTGCTGCGTCACTACTTCAACGTCGTTGCGCCGGGGACGGCCAGGGCGGTGGAGCAGGCGGCCGTGGCAGGGACGCAGGACACGTCCGTGTGCCTCGCGTGGGATCTGAGCTTCGCGCCTGTCGGCATTCCCTCTCGCGTCCAGAACTGCAACCTGCAAGGGACAATCTTTGCCTCGGCGGTCTACGACGCGGTGACGAACCCAAACGGGGTGCGCTGTACGATTCAGGACTATCAGTCCGCGATCTGGGGCTTTCGTCCGCAGGACGGCTTCGCGCGGAGCCCGTATTCGAACGTCGGAATCCAGTTCGGATTGGCGGCGCTCGACGCCGGAACGATCACGCCTGAGCAGTTCGTCTCGCTCAACGAGGGTATCGGCGGCACGGACATCGACCTCAACTTCACGGCGGCACGGTCGGAGCCGGACCTCGTCGCACAGTCGATCGCCCACCGTACCGGCCAGGTGGTGAGCGGGGCCCAGCTGGCGAACGTGCCGATCGTCGATCTCCGCGGCTCGCACAACTTCAACGACATCCACACCGACTACCACTCGTACGTCATGCGGGCGAGGCTCGACGCGGCGAATGGCGGTCATGGGAACCAGGTGATCTGGACGTGGAACGGCGCGACGTTTGGCATCGGGCCGCCGCCGTCGATCGCACTGAGGTCCTTCCTGCTCATGGACCGCTGGCTGTCGAACATCGAGAGCGATTCGCGGGACGTGCCGCTCTCGCAGAAGGTGCTCGCCGACAAGCCGTCGGATGCGACAGACAAGTGCTTTGTCGGCCCGACGCTTGCCGAGACGACCGACGCCACGGCGTGTGCCGCCGCATTCCCGCACTTCGGTGACGCACGACTTGTCGCCGGCGAGTCGACCGTCGACAACGCGATGGCCTGCCGGCTCAAGCCGCTCAACCGCACGTCGTACGCAGTGACCTTCACGGATGCGCAGTGGGCGCGGTTGCAGCAGACGTTCCCAACCGGCGTTTGCGATTGGAGTCAACCCCCTGTGGGCTTCCAGGCTTCGATTCCATGGCTGACCTATGCC
The DNA here is from genome assembly GCA_046727655.1 of Actinomycetota bacterium. GTDB lineage: Bacteria > Actinomycetota > Thermoleophilia > Gaiellales > Gaiellaceae > 3-1-20CM-4-69-9. Next base: position 9,376 of record JBKPDB010000009.1, on the reverse strand, counting down.
GGCGGCCCGGGCGGCCAGCCGCTCGGCGCGCCGCCCGAGTCGCATCCGGGACCGGCGAAGTGAGGTTCGCGGCCGGGCGGCGGCGGATGCCGCCGCCCGGCCGTGTTGCTGCTCTCAGCGAAGCGAAACCGCGGTCTCCTCGAGGAGGTCGAGCGCGTCCTGCATGCCGGCCTCCATCCCGGACTCGATGATCGCGTCGCGGATCTCCTTGCTGGGCGCCTCGACGAGGATCGTCACCGTCGTGCGTCCGTCCACTTCGTCGAACGTCGCGGTGTTGAGCGTTCCCTGCTCGGGCCCGTCGTCCGGCTGCGGCGCACCCTCGTAGATCTCGGTCGAGACAATCCGCTCGTTCGGGACGATCTCGCGGTACTCGCCGTGGAAGCCGACCTCGGTTCCGTCCGGCGTGACCGCCACGTAGCGCCAGGCGCCGCCGACCCGCAGATCGATCTCGGCGACCGTCATCTCGCCTCGGTTTGCGTGCCACCAGCGCCTCACCAGCCCGGGTGTGGTGAACGCCTGGTACACCAGGTGCTTGGGGGCGTCGAACTCCCGCTTGATGAGGATCTGCTCGTCGGTCGGGAGCGTCACCGTTGCAGTTCCACTACTCGTCTGTGCCATCGTCTTCCTCCTGTTGTCTTAGTTCCTCCAACACGACATCCAGCTGGTCGAACCGATCTGACCAGGTGCGCTCGTAGTCCTTCACCCAGTCGTGGATCGGCTTGAGCGCCCGGCCGTTCAGCCGGTAGAGCCGCCGCCGTCCGTCTTCACGCACGTCGACCGCTCCCACCTCTCGGAGCACCCGCAGATGCTTGGACACCTGCGGCTGCGCGAGCCCGAGCAGGCGGACCAGGTCGTTCACGGGCCGTTCCCCCTTGGCGAGCACGTCGAGGATCTCTCGCCGCCGAGGCTCGGCTACTGCGTTGAACGCGTCTGTCGTGGTCGCTGCTCGTGCCACGCAAGGATCATATACCGATATCGGAATATGTCAAAACTGAGGATTCGCCTGCGCGTGGTGGCGCTCGCCTTCGGGATGAGGTACGGCGCCGATGTCGAGGTGTCGCGGCTGCTCGCCAACCTCGGCATGCCGTACCCGGCAACCTCGTCGGCGGTCTGCTGTTCGTGACCTTCGCGCGGACCGTGCAGGCCGCCGCGGGCTCGACGGTCTAGGGAAGGCCGGCCACCGGCGAACGGCGGCCGGCCGGTCTCACGAGCAGGTTAGGTTGCCGCGCGCTGGTTGACGCCGGCGCGGAACATGCCACCGGTCGCGATCTTCGTCAGGAGCTTGTCGGCGTTGGCCTCCTCGTCCAGTGTCTGGTCGAGCAGGTCTGCGGCGCTGTCGAGATCGAGCTCGTCGGCCAAGGTTCGCGCCGTGCCGTAGGCAGCGATCTCGTAGTGCTCGATCCGCTGGGCGGCGGCGATCAGAGCCGCATCCTTCGCGACCGGGTCGCCGGGCTCCGCCATTACCTCCTCGCCCTCGGCGATCAGGCCCTCCATCCCCTTGCAATGCGTCGACGGCGTAACGCCGAGCTGTCCGATGATCTCGTCCAGCCGCTGCACATGGCCACGCGTTTCGTCGAGGTGCTCGTTGAAGGCCTTCTTCAACTCCTCGGATTGCGCGGCCGCTGCGACCTTGGGCAGCGCCTGTACCAGCTGTCTCTCGGCGCTGTAGAGATCCTCGATCTGCTCCTGAAAGACGTCCTGAAGAGATGCAAGCGACATACTGCGTTCCCCTTTCCTCGTTTGTGGACCCAACGGGCGATGTTGCCCGTTGGGTACGGACCTAGAAGGGGTGCGTGCCCGTCCTCTCCGTTGTTACACACGCGCTCGCGAACAGCACACGGCGCCGGAAGGTGCCAAGAGCCGGGGCGCGCCGCACGGCACCCCCGGCTCTCGCGGCTCGACGTCCGCGCCCTCGCCTCAGCTGCAGCGGGATCGCTCGTGCGAGTCGTGACGAAGGGTGTCGATGTGCCTCAGTCGCCCGGCGTTCCGTGCTCGTCGAGCCATGCGTTGGCGACCCGCCTTTGCGCCCTTGTGAGCCACGCCTCGACCACCAGCTCCTCCAGCTCGTCGCGATCGACGCGCGCCAGATGCGGAATCCGCATCAAAACGGCCGGGTACCCGTCGAAGTGCGGCGTCGTGAAGAAGAGCCTGCGTTCGTCCGCAAGCAGCAGCTCCTTCACGCCGACGTCTGCGACGCGGAACATCAAGACGTCATCGAGGCGCTCACCGGTCTGCGGATCGACGGCATCGCGCCGGCGGCTCCTGTGGCAGCAGAACAGTTTGCCGTGCACGAGGTACGACGGGCGGCCGTCGTCGGAGACGTTCTTCGAGGTCTGCGGCAAGGACAGCGCGACCTCGTCGAGGTCCTTCATCGTCGTCATCGACCCGGCAAGTGTGCCGTTTCTCCGGCTACAACTCATCCGAGGAACGAGGATCATGAAGCGCGGTCTGCCGTTCGCCCTCGGGGCTGGAGCTCTGGCAGTTGTCGGAGCCGTCGGCCCGCCGGGAGCTTTGCTTCACCTACCGCGGCCGTTGCCGAATCGGTCGCTAGAGCTGCCGATTCTGCTCTACCACCGTGTCGACCGGCCGGTGCCGACGCTTTCGAGCATCACGCAACGACTCACGGTCGATCCGCAAGAGTTCGCCGCCGAGATGAGCTGGGTCAAACGCCACGGCTTCCACGCTCTGACTCAGCGACAGCTCTTCGCAGGGCTGGAGGAAGGCGCGCCGCTTCCGTGCAGACCACTTCTCGTCACCTTCGATGACGGCTACGGCGACGTGTTCGACAACGCGGCTCCGGTCCTCCGGCGCTTGGGGATGCCGGCAACGATGTACATGATCACCGGCCGGCCTACGCTGGCGAACTCGGGGTTTCTCACTTGGAGGGGAGTCCGGCAGCTCGCGTCCACAGGCTTCGACATCGGCTCTCACACGGTCACCCACCGTCCGCTGACGGCGCTCTCGAGCCACGAGGTCGTGGAGGAGCTCGTCCGTTCTCGGCACGCCCTCGAGCAGCACCTGGGGCATCCAGTCCAGTGGCTCGCGTACCCGCACGGTGCTGTGGACGGGCGTGTCGTCGGGTTGGCGCGGCGCGCGGGTTACGTCCTCGGCGTCACGAGCAGTCCCGGGCTCGTTCAGGAGGCAGCCGACCCGCTGGAGCTGCATCGCTTCGAGATTCTCGACGACACCGGCGTCACCGGCCTCGCCGCGATCCTGCGGCCGGCGGAAGTGAGCTGCCGGCGCAGGGCCCGGGTGAGCGCCGCTACTGCGGCGGATGGCTCTGCACTTTCAGTGCGTCGCCGGATACCCCCGGGCTTTACGGGCAGGAGTTTCGGTCGGCGGTGGCGCGCTTCACGAGCTCGAGCTTCGCCGCGTGACCACTCTCCCGCTTGATCGTCTCGACGGGAATTACATCGATTCGCGGCGAGAGGGCGCCAGCCTCGGTCAGCGTTTCGGCGAGCGCAGCCTGAACCCGCGCCGCGATGTCCGACGGTGCGGTGGCCCGAGGCACGATCAGAACCTCCAAGCGGTTGTCGTGCTGGACGATCTGGTACTGGCGCACCTCGGTGAGCGCTGCGAACGGCGCTCCGAAGCGGTACGGATGGACGGCGACCTCCGCGCCCGCTGAGCTCGGGAAGCGCAGGATGTCTTTGCTTCTGCCCTCGATGCCTGCGATGCGTGCATAGGCAAACCGCTTGAGTTGGGCCCGTCGGCCGTGACGACCGAGTCGGAGAGCTCGTGACGGATCAAGGGCTGCGTGCGGTTGATCAGGTTGGTGACGAGCACCTTGTATCCCGGGCGCCCTGGAGGAACGGGCTGGTTGACTTCGTCGACCACCTCGGATTTCTGTCAAGAGCGGCGGCCGGCGGCCTAGATCTCGTCCCAGGGGACGGACGCATAGGCGTCGGCAATCGTCCGCATGCGCTCAGACGGCATCGGAAGCTCGGTGCCGTCGACGTGACTCACGGCCGCGACGCCGCGGGCGTTCGTGATGAAGACGCCTGCGAACGACGTCAGGTCCTGAAGCCGAACCGGCGTCCGCCTCGACGGTATGCGGAGCTCATGAACCGTTCGTTCGAGGAGCTGCATCGTGATTCCGTGCAGAAGGGGTGCATCGGGCCAGACGACCCCGGCCGCATCGAAGAAGCCGACGTTCGCGATCGCCGTTTCGGAGACGACGTCGTTCGGCGATGTCAGCAGCGCGTCGTCGAAGCCGTTCCTGTGCGCGAGCCGCGAGTAGAAGCCCTGCCCCGTTGCCAGATGCTTGATGTGCGCGTCGGGCCGCTGGTAACGCACCGACTGCAGGCGCTGCGGCGTCGTGATTCCGCCGGGCTCCTTGACGGTGACCATGATCGCCGGCTCCGGGTTCGATTCGAAGACGTAGACCCGGACGGAGGCGTCCTCGACGTGTCGAAGGCCCTGCCGGATGAGAGTTCGAACCCGCTCGGCGTCGAGCCCGGTGCCGAAGAGCTCCTCGTTCGCCCTCCTCAGCCTCTCGAGATGGAGGGCGAGGCCGCGTGTGCGACGGCCGCGCACCTGCATCGCCGTGAAGTGTCCGTAGGCGGACGCCGTCGACCAGAGGGCCTCGGCAGAGACCTCCTGCCCGTCGATCTCGATGTGCCTGCGCCCACTCACCCCGGGCAAGCTAACGGCCCACCCCTACTCGTACGAAAGTGGTTGAGTTCGTTGCTCTGACGTCGAGAAGCGAGGAGGTCGAATGGACATCGGAATCGGGTTGCCGAACGCCGTGCGCGGCGTCCAACGCGACGGGATCGTGGACTGGGCGCGTCGCGCCGAGGAGTCGGGCTTTTCGTCTCTCGGGACGATCGACCGGATTGCCTATCCCAACTACGAGTCGTTGATCTCGCTCGCGGCGGCGGCAGCGGTCACCGAGCGCATCAGGCTCGTCACCGACATCCTCATCGCGCCGCTCCGCTCGAACACTGCGCTCCTGGCGAAGCAGGCCGCGACGATCGACCAACTCTCGGGCGGGCGTTTGGTCCTCGGGCTCGCACCCGGAGGTCGGGAGGACGATTACGAGGTCAGCCGTCTCGACTTTCACCGTCGCGGCCGAGCTTTCGACGAACAACTGGAGGACCTTCATCAGTTCTGGCGTGGGGAACGCACCGTCGGTCCTCTGCCGACGCAGCGCCCGCGGCCGGGGCTCCTCATCGGCGGATCCGGCGCGGCGGCGATTCGGCGTGCTGCTCAGTACGGCGACGGCTGGACGATGGGTGGCGGAACGCCCGAGATGTTCTCCCAGGTGCTCGAGCGCCTCCGCGAGGCCTGGCGCTCCAGCGGCCGTGAGGGCGAGCCGCGAACGATGGTGCTCTTCTACTTCGTGCTGGGTGAGGGCGCCCAGGACATAGCCCAGCGGAATCTCGGGGACTACTACGCCTTCCTCGGCGACTACGCCGACATGATCATTGCCTCGTGCGCCAAGGACGAGGCCACCGTCCAGCAATACATCTCGGGATTCGAGGCAGCGGGTGTCGGCGAAGCCATCTGCTTTCCGGCTTCCGCGGACCCGGGGCAGGTTGAGCTGCTTGCGGCTGCCATAGGCCGGTAGAGCCTCGAGGTGCCCAGGCCGCGCAACGGCAGGCGGATCCCGCGGCCTTCAGGGTTCTCTGGACGGACGGCCTGGGCACGCAGCGCGCAAACGCCGCTGCGCAATTTCCTCCGCACGGAGACGGGCGGCGCCGCGGTCCTGCTCGCAGCGGCGGTGGCGGCGCTCGTCTGGGTGAACATCGACGAGTCCTCGTACGAGCGGGTTTGGGGAACGATGTTGTCGATCCGGCTCGGCGACGCCGGCATCGCGCTCGATCTTCGCGGCTGGGTGAACAGCGGTTTGATGACCCTCTTCTTCCTCGTCGTGGGACTGGAGGCGCGTCGCGAGTTCGACATCGGCGAGTTGCGGGAGCGGCGACGCTTCGCGCTGCCGCTCCTGGCCGGGCTGAGCGGCGTAGCTGTGTCAGTCGCCATCTATCTCGCCTTCAACGCGGGCCGGTCGTCCGCCGGAGGTTGGGGCGCCGCGATGTCCACCGACACTGCGTTCGCGTTGGGCCTGCTGGCCCTCGTGGGGCCGCGCTTCCCGGACCGCTTGCGTGCGTTCATGCTCACAGTCGTTGTCGTCGACGACGTCGTTGCCGTCATCGTCATTGCAACCGTCTACAGCGAGACGCTCCACATCGTTCCGCTGTTGGTTGCGCTCGCGATCCTCGGCGCGCTTCTCGTCGCCCGCCGCTTCAGAGTTCCGGCCGGCCTTGTCTTCGCAACTCTCGGCACTGCCGCCTGGGTCGCAGTACTGAAGTCGGGGATCGAGCCGGTCGTCGTCGGTCTCGTGCTGGGGCTCCTGACGTATGCGTTTCCGCCTCCGCGGTCCAGGCTCGAACGCGTGACGGAACGGGTCCGTGAGTTCCGCGAGCAGCCGACTGCGGAGCTCGCCCGCGTGGCGCAACTGGAGTTGAGATCGGCCACGTCGGCGAACGAACGGCTGCAGCAGCGGTTTCACCCCTGGACGAGCTACGTGGTCGTGCCGGTGTTCGCGCTTGCGAACGCCGGCATCGCGGTCAACGGCTCACTTCTCTCCAGCGCGTTCTCCTCGCCGATCACGCTCGGCATCCTCTTCGGCTACGTCGTCGGCAAGCCTGTCGGGATCGCCGGGAGCTCGTGGCTGCTGACGGAGCTGAGCCGCCGGCGGCTGCGGCCCCCGGTCGGCTGGGCTGCGGTCGCCGGTGGAGGGACGATCGCCGGCGTCGGCTTCACGGTCGCGCTTCTCGTTGCGACGCTCGCCTTCGACGGACGGGAGCTCGAGGAAGCCAAGATCGGGATCCTCAGCTCTGCCGTCGGTGCCGCGGCCATCACCTGGTTGTTGTTCCGCGCGACCGCACTGCTGCCTCGGCGGCTACGGATCCGCAGCCTGCTCGGGACCGACCAGCCGATCGTCGACCTCTACATCGACGTCGATCCTGAACGAGATCACTACAGAGGGCCGGTCGACGCTCCCGTCACGGTCGTCGAGTACGGCGACTTCGAATGTCCGTACTGCGGTCGTGCGGAACCGGTCGTGCGCGAGCTCCTCCAGGAATTCGGCGACATCCGCTACGTGTGGCGCCATCTGCCGTTGAGCGATGTGCATCCGAACGCGCAATTCGCGGCGGAGGCCTCGGAGGCTGCGGCCGACCAAGGGGCGTTCTGGGAGATGCACGACCTGCTCTTTCAGCATCAAGACGCACTCACTCCCGGGGACCTCGTCGAGTACGCCGGGCAGCTGGGCCTCGATGCCGAGCGCTTCATGGAGGAGCTACACCGGCACACCTACACGTCCCGCGTGGCGGAGGATGTCGACAGCGCCGATCTGAGCGGCGTCACCGGGACGCCGACCTTCTTCATCAACGGCCGCCGCCACCACGGCGCCTACGACATCCGTGCTCTCTCGGCCGCCGTACGAGCGGCCGGCGCGCGGGCGACGCTCCTGACGACGCCGACCCGCTGAGCCTTCGAGTCAGCCGACGTCGATCAGGACCTTCCCGACGGCGCCTCCTTCGACCGCGTCGTGGGCATCGGCCGTCCGCTCGAGCGGGAACCGATGCAATGGCAGACCGGCGTCCTCTCCGACGGGCAAGGCGCCCTCTGCGGCTGCTTTGGCCACGTCCTCGACCGCCCGGGCCTTGGCCTCGGCCGGAACGGTGTAGACGAGGACGAACTGGTAGCGCACGTTGCGCCGCATCAGCTCCCAGACCGACAGGGCGAGCTCGTCGCCACCATCTGTGGCGTACACGGCGACGGCGCCGTTCGCGGCGAGCACGGAACGATCGAGACCGGCGTTCGGGGCGGGCGCGACCTCCACGATCACGTCGACCCCCTCGGGGGCGATGCTGCGAATCTTGTCAACAGCCTCACCGCTCCGGTAGTTGACGACATGGTCGGCGCCCGCCGCACGCGCGAGCCTTCCCTTCTCGTCGCTGCTGACGGTGGTGATGACGCGCGCGCCGGCCCAGCGGGCAAGCTGGATCGCAGCGTGCCCGACAGCGCCGGCACCGCCCGCGACCAGCACTGTCTGTCCGGCCAGCGCTCCCGGTGCCAACCTGCCCGGCGCGGCTTCGGAGACGGTCAGGCAGCGGTGCGCCGTCAAGGCCGGGATCCCAAGGCTCGCGCCGAGGTCGAACGACACCGCGTCTCCGAGTCGAACGGCCTGATGCTCCGGCAGAACGACGTAGTCCTGGGCGGTCCCGTCGGCCCGTTGCCAGGTCGCTTCCCGAAGCCAGACACGCTCGCCGACGCGCGAGGAGTCGACTCCGTCGCCGACCGCGTCGATCGTTCCGGCCCCATCTTGGTTCGGGACGATCTCCGGGAATGGAAGTCGGCCGCCGCGCCCGCCGTGGCGAGCCTTCCAGTCCGTGGGGTTCACGCCCGACACGGCGACGGCGACGCGAACCTCGCGCGGTCCGGGCTCGGGGATCGCGCGCTCGACGACGCGGAGCGTGTCCGACCCACCGGCTTCTGAATAGACGACGGCTCTCAATACGGTACCCCGAAGGCATCGCACAGGAACCGCATGAGCGGCGCGGCCGCGCGGCAGATCCTGGCGTAGTCGTCGACGAAGTCCGCCGAGACAACATCGTCCTCGGAGAGCCGCGCCCAGCCGAAGAAGTCCCTCCGCTTCAGGTCTTCGGCGAAGGGGTGGTCAGCATCTGCCCACGACGGCACTCGCTTGAGCTGGTCGCCGCCGAGCTCCAGGCGCTTGGCGAATGCGCCGGTCCGCGTGGCGCTCCTCCATCGTTTGGGGTCCGCGACGATCGCCTCGCGAATGCTCGTCGCCGCGGCCGTGTCCGGATGCCAGATACCGCCGCCGGCAAAGACCTCGTCCGGGCCGATGTGGAGGTAGTAGCCAGGTGCATGAGCGTCCTTGGCGCGCTCGTGGCGGAAATGGATACCGACGTTCGTCTTGTACGGCGACTTGTCCTTGGAGAAGCGCGTATCCCGGTAGATGCGGAAGAGCGAGCCGCCGCTCGGTCGCGCCTCGGCGCGGAAGTGTGGGCTGATCTTCTCCAGCCGCGGGGCAAAGGCGTTGATGAAGTCGAGCGCAGGCTCGAGCAGGTGCTCCTCGTAGCGGTCCTTGTTGGCCGCGAACCACTCCCGGTTGTTGTTCGCGCGCAGGTCGGCGAGGAACGAGAAGAGCCCCGGACCGAAGAGTGCCTCTCTTGTCCTCGCCACGATGGCGAATCTACACAGAGCGGTCGCTTGTAGAGTTGCGATTCGGCGGACGCCGGGGGACGATGCCCTCATGGTGACTCCGCAGGGCGGGATCTTCGCGCTGGGCACGCCCTCCCACGCCTACCTCGAGTTCGACGTTTCGGGTGGAGGGACGGGTCCA
>JBKPDB010000008.1:0-64185 GCA_046727655.1 Actinomycetota bacterium | reverse complement strand
TCCAGGTCTTCGGCAGGAACGTGAACGAGAGCGTCTCGGAGAGCGGCTTCAACGACGTCAGCACGCTCCAGAGGAACGGCACCGCGAACAGGATCGCGATCAGGGTCAGTACGAGATAGATGACGACGGTGCGGACCTGCTCGGCTCGTCCGCGCCCAGGGATGTGCGCATGCACGGGAGCGCCGATCGCCACCTCGCCGGTCGAGGCGAGCTCGTCCACAACGACGGGCGGCAGTTCGGAGAGCTTCCCTACGGGACGTTCGGCCATCACGCCACCTCCGGCCGACCGAAGAGGAGCCGCTGCACGACCGTGATTGCGAAGATGCCAACGAAGAGGACGACGCCCACGGCCGCCGCGTAGCCGAACTGAACGCTCGCGATCGCCTTGTTGTAGAGGTAGAGGACGACCGTCATCGTCGAGTAATTGGGCCCGCCGTCGGCACCCGCAACGAGGAACGCTTGGTCGAAGATCTGCAGCGCGCCGATCACGGAGACGACGAGGACGAAGAAGTGGGCCGGCCGGAGCAGCGGGAACGTGACCTTCCAGAACGTTCGCCAGGCGCCGGCGCCGTCGATCGCCGCCGCCTCGTAGACCTCGACCGGGATTGCCTGCAGCGCCGCCAGGTAGAAGAGCATGATCGTCCCGGACGTCGCCCAGCCGTTCAGGCCGACGATCGACCAGAGCGCCGTGCTCGAGTCGTAGAACCAGGGCCGGCTCGTGTGGTAGCCGAACAGGCCGAGGAACGAGTTGAGGAGCCCGTCGGCCGAGAGGATGTAGATGAAGATCGCGGTGATCGCCGCGGAGGAGGCGATCGAGGGGAAGTAGAAGCCCGCCCGGTAGAACGTTCGGAAGCGCAGCGTCTGGTTGACGACGACCGCCAGCACTAGCCCGAGCGTGACCTCGAGCGCGACGACGGCGACGGCGAACATGGCGGTGTTCTTGACGGCGCGCCAGAAGATCTCGTCGTGGAAGAGCGTGCGGTAGTTGCCCCAGCCGACGTAGTCGATCTTCCCGAAGACGCCCCAGTCGTAGCGGCTGATGTAGACCGCGTAGCCGATCGGAAAGATGAAGAAGAGGAGAAAGACCCCCATCGGCACGAGGATGAAGGCGTAGCCGACGAGCGCCTCGCGGAGCCGCTCGCTTCCCCACGCCCAGCGCTGGACGCGTTCTCGTGCCGGTATCGGTGCCATTCCCGCCCGGAGGCCGTCGCCCCTCCGCGGAGGGGCGACGGGATCAGCTTCTAGGTGCCTTCTCCTACTGTCCCGCGTCCTTCGCCGCGGTCTGGATCTTCGAGAGCATGGAGCTCACCGACTCCTTGCCCTCGGCCACGGCCGACAACTCGTTGTTTGCGACCGTGATCACGTCGTTGAACTTCGGTCCTCCCTGCCAGACGCGCGAATACGACGCCGCATGGGTGAAGACAGCGCTGCCGGCCGTCGGCTTCACGTCGCCCCTGGACGGGAGCCCGAGCCCGCGCGACACCCAATTTCGCATTCCGACCCTTCCGGTCAAGTAGGTCAGGAGCGTCCACCCGAGCGCCTTGTGCTTCGAGTCCTTCGCCATCGAGTAGGACACGGTGAAGGCAAGGTTGCCACGGGTCTTGTTCCTCGGCAGCGGCACGACCTTGTAGTGGATGCTGGGAGCCTGCTTCACGGTGGGCAGCATCCAGCTGCCCTCGAAAGCGATTGCGCACTTCCCGGTAGCGAACCCCTCGCCGTTCCAGCTCGCCCCGAGGTCCGGAGGCCGCTTAGCCAGTCCCGACTTCCAGAGGCCGGTGTAGAAGGTGGCCGCACCGCGGACCGCGCTGGTCGTCATGCTGCGCGAGCTCATGATGCCGCCCTTGTAGCCGTTCTGGTAGGCGAACGCGAACAACCGGGCCCAGTCGTCGCTGAGGCAGATCGGCGTGCCGCCCGGAACCGCGTTCGAGTTCTTCAGCTTCTGCGCCGTGGAGCGGAGCTGCGCCCACGTTGTCGGCACCTTCGCTCCGGCCTTCGCCAGCATGTCCGTGTTCACGTACATCGCGAGCGGTGACCAGTCCTTCGGGAACCCGTAGATCTGGCCCTTGTACTTGAAGCCGTTCAACAGCCGCGGGTAGAACCGCTTCGTGTTGAAGTGGGACTTCTTGATGTACGGCGTCAGCGACGCCAGCACGCCCTGCGGTACCCATACCGGGAAGACGTGGCCGTTGACGTAGAAGAGATCCGGCGGCTGGTGGGCCGAGAACTTCGCGAGCATGGTCTGGTCGTAGTCGCCGCCGAACGCCGTGTAGTCGACGTTGACATTCGGGTACTTGGCCTCGAAACCCTTGAGCACCTCTCGTAGGAGGTCGTCCTCCTTTGTCCCCGTCGTCCAGCCGAATAGCGTGACCGTCCCGGAGAGCTGCTTCGCGTGCGGGGCGGCGGTCCCCGTGCTGGTTCCGACTCCCGCCAGCGCTGCGAGCGCGAGCGCGAGGCCGAGCACGGCCAGACCTCCGACAAGCATGCGTCGTGACATGCGTTCCCCCTTTCCTCATCTCCAACTGCGCGACAAAAGTCGCGATCGGCAGCTGAATAGTAATTGAGCCGGACAAGGTCGTCCTGCGCCGCCGAGCCGACGCGTTCACGCAGGGAGAACGGACGCTAACGGTGGCAATACGACGCCGTGTCGGCGCTGTAGACGATTGGCGTCAGATCGCTCGCGGCGGCGTCTCCCGGGTTCAGGCCCTTGAACAACGACTCGAACGGTCCCCTTCGCTCCTGGTAACGGGGCTCGAGCAGACGGATGCCGTCGGCGAAGAAGATGATCGTCATCACCTCACGCGTCTGGTTTGAGGTGTTCGGCATCGCGCGGTGCAGTGTCCATCCGGCGTGGAAGGTTGCGTCGCCGGCGGCCATCGGCACCGGCTCCGTCACCGCGAACTCGCCGTTCGCGGCCATGCGCTCAAAGAAAGCCTCCGACTCGTCAGAGATCGCGAGCTGAGCGAGCGCAGGACGCCGCTGGGTTCCCGATCCGAACTCCATGCCGCCCATGTCGGCGGTGATGTCGACGAGCGGCATCCACATCGTGACGGTTCGGTCGCTGTCGAGCGGCCAGTAGTACTGGTCCTGGTGCCACGGAGTGGGACCGCCACCGGGCTCCTTGAACAGGGCCTGGTCGTGGTACAGCCGCACCGCAGTGACACCCAGCAGCTCGGCGGCGATGCGCGCGAAGCGGCGTGAGAGCGTGAACCCAGCCACGGCCGCGTTCTTCTTCCAGACGTCGGGGACCTGGATAAAGGCCCTGCCGTACGTGTCACGTTCGTTGAGGGGCCGCTTCTCGACGGTGTAGCCGAGGGTGGCCTCGCGGATCACCGGCCGGTAGGCGGCAACCTCCTCGGGCGATGCAACGTGGCGCAGCAGCACGTGCCCGTCACGCTCGAAATCGCGGCGGGCGTCACCGCTCAGCGCGTATGGAACATCGAGGTCGGGCAGGCCGGTGGGGGCGGATGCCATTGATGTCCTCCAGTTCTTCGAGATCTGGGTAGTGGTCGTGGGTGTGGGACGTACAACCGAATCCTGCCCGCGCGTCCGCTCCGTGGGCAGGGCAGGCCGACCTCGTTCGACGCGCGGAGCAGCTCGATGCACGGGTCGTCCGCTGCGAGAAGGTGAACGCCGCAAAGAGATACGGCCGCGCTCGAGGCGTCGCACGAGTGAGCGAGGAAGCGCGGCCATGGATTGGGATGGATGCGGCGTTACGTCGGGCCGACTTGCCAACCCGTGCGAGTCGCAGCCGTTGCATACGACCATGCGGAGACGAGGCGTAGGCGCACGCGGTAGACATGGTCGTCCCCGATGAAGATCGTCGCTCGCTCCCCGCTGGACGGCGCTACGTACTTCTGGGCATAGCCTTCGTCGATGCGCTCAAGCTCGCCTGGATCGGTAATGCGCTCGGCGCGCCCCTTGATGATGATGGGGTCAGTGCCGTCGCCGTTCAGCAGAACGATCTCTGGTTGGTGCTCGATGTTGCGGGCCTCATTTGGCGTCGCGGCGCACGTGAAGTAGACGGCGGCGCCATCCCACCAGAACCACACCGGCGTCGCATCGGGACGTCCCTTTGGCGACGACGTCGCGACCCAGATCTCGCGAAGGCTGCGCAGTCGCGTGTCGACGTTGCTCCATGGAATGTGTCCGCGCGTCACCTTCATCTGCCGTTGTCCAGCTCCACCCAGAAAAGGGCCTTAAGGAACCGCGGCAACCTTCCGAATCGCCTCCCAGGCGCGGCGCACATCCTCCTCGGTAGTTCGCTCGTTCCCGACGGCGAGCCGGATCACGTAGCGGCCGTTGAGCCGGGTATGGGAGAGGAACGCCTCGCCGCTTGCGTTGACGCGGTCGACAATGGCCTCGTTCTCGTCGTCCGAGGCGCTGCGGCGAAAGCAAACGACTGAGAAGCTGCGCGGCGCGCAGAGCTCCCAGCCGGACTCGTCCCGCACCCAGGTCTCGAACAGCTCCGCGAGCCGGATCGCCTCCCTGATTCGGGCTTGCAGCCCGGCGCGGCCGTAGCAGCGCAGGACCGCCCAGAGCTTGAGGGAACGGAAGCGGCGGCCGAGGGCAGGGCCGTAATCGGAGAGGCTGTCGGCCTCGTCCGTCGTCCGCAGGTACTCCGGCACGAGGCTGAAGGCCGCACGGAACGCCTCCGGCCGGCGCGTCCAGAGGAGCGAGCAGTCCATCGGCGTGAAGAGCCACTTGTGCGCATTCACGACGACGGAGTCGGCTCGGTCGACGCCTTCCCGGGACCAGCGGAGCTCCGGGCAGACCCACGCGGAGCCTGCGTATGCAGCGTCGACGTGCAACCACACGCCGCGATCTGCGCACACGTCGGCGAGCGCAGGCACGGGATCGACGGACGTCGTCGAGGTCGTCCCCACCGTTGCCACGACGGCGGCAGCGTTGGTCAGGTCGGCTGCGTCGACTCGCATCCGGAACGCATCGTCCACGGGCACCTTGCGGGTCTCGAGCCCGAGCAGGCGCGCGGCGCGCTCGACCGACGAGTGGGCTTCCTCGGAGCAGACGACGACCCGTCCGCCCGTCGCGTCGCGTGCGGCCGCGAGTGCCGCGATCGTCGACACGGAGGCTGTGTCCTCGATGTGGCCGTGCCAATCCTTCGGCAGTCCGAGCAGCTGCGCGGTCCAGTCGAGCGTGAGCGCCTCGAGCTCGGTGGACGCGGGCGAGGTGCGCCAGATGAACGCGACCGAGTTCAGCGTCGCCGCGAGCAGCTCGGCAAGGATCCCCGGCTCGGATGCGCTGACGGCGAAGTAGGCAAAGAAGCGTGGGCTCTGCCAGTGCGTGAGACCCGGGACGATGATCTCGTCGAGGTCACGGAGGACGTCCGCGAAGCTCTCGGGTTGCTCGGGCGGAGCGACGGGCAGCCGCGCCCGGATGTCGCCCGGCTCGACCCGCGGAAGCACCGGGAGGTCGGCAACGCCGTCGAGGTAGCGAGCAGCCCAGTCGAGCGCCGCCGCTCCGTCGTCCCGGAAGCTCACGTCTTCCGGAGTTTGCGGATCTCCGGCCAGCTCCGCGTGTTCAGGACCTGCTCCTTCGTCAGCCAGGCGCGGCGGGCCTGCGCGACGCCCATCTCCATGTGCTCGAGCGCGCTCAGCTGGTGCGCGTCGGTGTTGACCGCGATCTTCACGCCGGCCTCCGCGGCGAGCCGCGCCTGGCTGTCCCGCAGATCGAGCCGGTTCGGCTGCGAGTTGATCTCGAGGAAGGTGCCCGTCTCGACCGCTTTCGCAATCACCCGCTCGACGTCGACGTCGGCCGCCGGGCGGATGTTGATCTTGCGCGCGGTCAGGTGGCCGATCATGTCGACGTGCGGGTTCTCCATCGCGGCGATCAAGCGCTGTGTCGGGTTTCGATCGAACGCCGCGTGGAGCGACGCGATCACCCAGTCGCGTTCCGCCAACACCTCGTCCGGCAATGAGAGAGAGCCGTCGATGCGGATGTTGACCTCGATCCCCTTGAGAATCCGAAACGGCTTCAGCCGTGCGTTGAGCATGTCGATCTCGAGGTCCTGCTCGGCGAGCGTGCCGCGGGGGTGGTCGGTCACGGCGAGGTAGTCGTAGCCGCGTCTCTTCGCCGCGAGCACCATTTGCTCGAGGCTGTCACGGCCGTCCGACCAGGTCGTGTGGCAGTGCAGATCTCCCCTCACCTCGGCCGGCCGGACGAGCTTCGGCAGCTCCTCGACGCGGGCGGCGGCGAGCTCGCCGGCGTTCTCGCGGAGCTCCGGCGGGATGAACTGGTATCCGAGCCGCTCGTAGACGTCGGCTTCCTCCGCGAACCTCAGCTCTTCTCCCGTTTCGACAACGGTGATCGAGTACTCGGAGACGGAGAAGCCGTCCTTCACGGCACGCTCTCGCAACGCGACGTTGTGGTCCGCCGAGCCCGTGAAGTGCTGGAGCAGGTTTCCGTACGACTCCGGCGGAACGACGCGCAGATCGAAGCGCAGGCCCTCGTTCGAGAGGACCGTGGCCTTCGTCTGTCCCTTGGCGACGACCTCGATGACCCACTTCAGCTTCGTGAAGTAGTCGATCAGCGCCTCCGGATCTGTCGCCGTCGCGATGATGTCGAGGTCGCGGAAGGTCTCCTTGCGGCGCCGCGCGCTTCCCGCCTCGGACACCTTCACCGCGGCTGGATGCTCGCGCAGCACCGAGACGACGGCGAGCAGCGCGCCGAGGCCGTCACCGAGCAGACGACGGTCAGAGGGCTCCTGTTTCTTCTCGGCGAGCGCTTTTAAGATGCGTTCCTCGGTCTTCGCACCGAGGCCGGCCAGAGTGCGGAGCTGCTCCTGCTCGGCTGCCCGCTTCAGCTCGTCGATCGTCGTGACGTTGAGCTCGCGCCAGATCCTCGCCGCGGTCTTCGGGCCAAGGCCCGGCAGCCGCATGAAGCCGACAACCTCCGGCGGGATCTGGTTCTTGCGCTTGGTAAGCGCGTGCATCTCGCCGTCTTCGACGACCTGGACGATCTTCTCCTCGATCGTCTTGCCGATCCCCTGCAGCTCCTTGGCTCGGCCCGCGAGCGCGAGCTCGGCGATCGAGCCGGCCGTTTCGCGGATGCGCGCGGCCGCGCGGCGATACGCGAGCACCCGGAAGGACGCCTCTCCCTCGAGCTCCAGCAGGTCGGCGAGGAGCTCGAGCTGGTCCGCCACGTCCACGTTCCGGGGCAGAGTTCTGGCCACGCAAACGAATATACGCAGGTGTCTCGAGCCGTCGTCTGCCTCCCGACTTACAACGAGCGGGAGAACATCGAGCCGATGCTGCGGGCGCTCGGCGAGAAGGGCGTGCACGTGCTCGTCATCGACGACGCCTCGCCGGACGGCACGGGCGAGATCGCGGATCGGCTCGCGGCACGGCTCGACTACGTCGGCGTCCTCCATCGTGCGAGAAAGGACGGGCTGGGCCCTGCTTACCTGGCGGGGTTCCAGCGGGCGCTCGCAGACGGCGCCGACCTCGTGCTCGAGATGGACTGCGACTTCTCGCACGACCCGGACGACGTGCCGCGATTGATCGCGGCCGTGGAGGAGGGTGCAGATCTGGCGCTCGGCTCCCGTTACGTCCGCGGTGGATCGGTGCGGAATTGGGGCACGGTGCGGCGCCTGGTTTCCTCCGGCGGTTCGCTCTACGCACGCCTCCTGCTCGGGCTGAACGTCCGCGACCTCACCGGCGGGTTCAAGTGCTACCGACGCAGCGTCCTGGAGGGGATCGACCTGAGTGCGATCCACTCCAAGGGCTACGCGTTCCAGATCGAGACGACCTACCGCGCGCTGCGCGCCGGCTTTCGAGTCGTCGAGGTCCCGATCACGTTCGCGGACCGAGAGGTCGGCGGCTCGAAGATGTCGCGCGCCATCGTCGCGGAGGCGATCTGGAAAGTCCCCCTCCTGCGCCTAGCAGCCCTCCGAGGCCGGCTGTGAGCGGACGCGGTTCCGCAGTCCATTCGCCGCGAATGGCGGCTTTGCCGCCGTTCGCCGAAACCGCCCCCCGTTAGCGCGGAATCATCATGGCCCGGCGAAGCCGGGCCGGATTCCGCGTGGCTAATCTGGGAGCGTGTTCGACGTCACGGACGACACCTTCGAGCGGGACGTGCTTCAGGCCGACGTTCCCGTCGTGCTCGACTTCTGGGCACCGTGGTGCGGGCCGTGCCGCGCGGTCGAGCCGATCCTCCAACAGCTCGAGGAGGAAACCCGCGGCCGCGTGGAGTTCGCGCGGATCAACATCGACGAGCACCCGCTGACCGCCTCCCGCTACGACGTGCTGTCGATTCCGACCGCCATCCTCTTCGACGGCGGCGAGGCGAAGGCGACCCTGATCGGCGCTCGGCCGCGCTCTCACTACGAGCGTGCGCTAGCGGAAGTGCTCCCAACCGCGTAGCTCGTACGGCGCGCCGCCTCGGGTCAGAACGACTCCCTCGCCCAGCTCGCAGCGACCGATGACGCTGAAGCGTCCGGGCTCGTCCACAACGGCGAGCAGCTCGTAGTCCTCGCCGAAGCCGACGTCGTCCACCGTTGCACCGGGTGCCAGCGGCACGCGGTCCAAGTCGATGACGACCCGGACACCGGATCGCTCGGCGATGTGGCCCGCGTCGACCGCCAGGCCATCGGACACGTCGATCATCGCGTGCGCGCGGCGGGCGAGCGCTTCGCCTTCCTGGAGACGCAGCGGCGGCCGCTCGTAGGTCCGACGCCGGAACGCCGCGCCGGCACGGCCGAGCGGTCCGGTGACGATGAGCTCGTGACCCGGCCGTGCGCCGGCCCGTCCCGGTACGCGAGCCGACCGCCCGACCGCGGTGACGCTGAGGACTACGCCTTTTGCTTCCGTCGTGTCTCCGCCGACGACTGGGACGCTCGTCTCAGCGATCCCCTCGTAGAGCTCGAGCACGTCCTCGAGCCGCGACGCACCGGGCGCCGCAAGGGTCACGACGAGCCCCTCCGCGTGAGCGCCGGAAGCGGCTAGATCGCTGAGGTTGACCGCCGCAGCCCGCCAGCCGAGATCGCGCCACGAGATCCAGTCCAAGCGGAAGTGGACGCCTTCGACGAGCGCATCCTGTGTGACGACGACGCCGTCCGCGAGCTCCGCCGCGTCGTTCTCGATGCGTCGCGCAAGCCCGCGGCGCTCGAGCTCGGCGAGCAACCCCTTCTCGCCGACGTCAGAGAGCCGCATCGATCGCAGCGCGAAGCGCGGCGGCATCCCGCGCGGCGCGGATGACGGCAACACCCGCTGCGCCCGCGCGAATGCAGTCTGCGGCATTCGACACCGCGATCCCGCCGATCGCGACCACGGGGAGGCTGACGCGCCCGCAGATCTCCGCGAGCCCGTCCAGGCCGATCGGCGGATCGGCGTCGGCCTTCGACGGCGTCGCCCACACCGGCCCGGCGCCTATGTAGTCCGCGACCCCGTCCGCGGCCACCGCCTCGTCGACACTCGACGCCGACAGCCCGAGCAGAAGGCCCTGCTCGCGCGCGCGCTCGGCTCCTTCGTCTTCGCGCCCCAGATGCACACCGTCTGCACCCAGGAGCAAGGCGGCCTCGACGTCGTCGTTGACGACGAACGTGACGCCGTGCCGCGCGCAGAGGCTACGGGTGGCCCGCCCGCGCGCGACGACCTCGGCCGTCGACACGTCCTTCAACCGCCACTGAACCACAGTCGCGCCGGCCTCCGCTGCGGCGCGGGCCGTCTCGAGATCCGAGACGAGAGCGTGCAGCTTCACGTGATCTTCGCCCGCGCGCCGAGCGTCTCGGGGTCGAGCGCGGCGAGCGCATCGTAGAGACCGACGTGAAACGAGCCGGGCCCGCGCGCGTCCCGGGCTGCGTCCTCTGCAGCGACACCGAACGCCGCGAGCGCCTCCGCGGCGGCCTCGAGGGGAGCGTCTCGCTTCACCGCCAGGAAGCATCCTGTGATCGCGCTCGACATACAGCCGGTTCCCGTCACCGTCGTGAGAAGCTCGTGGCCGTTGGCGACGGAGAGCACGCTCTCCCCGTCCGAGACGTGATCCACGCGCCCCGTCACGGACGCGACGACGCCGAGGGTGCGGGCCGCGGCGCGTGCGAGCCCGGCGGGCTCACCCCCGACGCCGATCGACTCGACGCCTCGCACCTCCGCCTCGACACCGACGAGCGTCGCGACCTCGCCCTGGTTGCCGCGGAGAACGGCCACCTTCACCTCGGCCAGGATTCGCCGCGCGGTGTCAGTGCGATACGAGGTCGCACCGGCCCCAACGGGGTCGAGCACGACGGGCACGCTTCCTGCATTCGCCGCCTTGCCGGCGGCGAGCATCGCCTCGACCCAGGGCGGCGAGAGCGTGCCGATGTTGATCACGAGCGCCCCGGCCAACGCGACCATCTGCTCCACCTCCTCACGGGCGTGTGCCATCACGGGCAGCGCACCGAGCGCGAGCGTCACGTTTGCCGTCTCGTTCATCACGACGTAATTGGTGATCTGGTGGACGAGAGGCTTCCGCTCGCGCAACCTGCGCAGGGTCGGTCCCGGCGAGACGGTCACGCCGCCCCTTTCAGGTGCAGGACGTCGACCGGGCCGTCGCCGGCGCCGATCTCGGTGAGCCCGTAGCGGACGGCGTCGCTCGCAACGCGCGCGGCCTCGCGTGCTGCTTCTTCGAGGTTCTGGCCTTTGGCGAGCGCTGCGGCGAGCGTGGCCGAGTGCGTGCAGCCGGCACCGTGAGTCGCGCGCAGGTCGTACCGGCTGACCCGAATCTCCACGTGACGCTCGCCGTCGAACAGATGGTCAACGGGATCGTCGCCGTGTCCGCCGGTGACGACGACCGCGGCCGCACCGAGATCGTGAAGACGTTCCGCCAGCTCGCGGCGAGACCCACTCGTCCCCGCGAGCACCTCCGCCTCCTGGAAGTTCGGCGTCACAACCGCGGCGAGCGGAAAGAGCCGCGCGACCAGGCTTTGCACAGCGTCGTCCCGCAGCAGCTTCGCCCCGGAGCTCGCAACCATGACGGGATCCACGACGAGGGGAACTTCCCATCCTCCGAGAAAGTCAGCGACGGTCTCGATCAGCTCGCGGGAGAAGAGCATCCCGGTCTTCGCGGCATCGACGCCGATGTCTTCGAAGACGGCCTCGAGCTGCGCACGGACGAACGCCGCCGGTGCCTCGTGAACTGCGGTGACCCCGACGGTGTTCTGCGCAGTCAGAGCGACGATCGCGCTCATGCCGTAGCAGCCGGCCGCCGCAAATGCCTTCAGGTCGGCCTGCACTCCTGCTCCCCCGCCGGAGTCCGACCCCGCAATTGTCAAACAACGTGGAAGCAACTCAACTCCCTTCGCCGGTGCTAACCGGATCAGGTTCGACGGGTGTGATCTCAGCCCCGAAAGGCACCCCGGTACGGCCAGGCTACCATCGCCGGAATGGCGGTCGAAGCGGCGCTGTGGGACGACCTTCTCGAAGGTGAGGAAGTTGCCCACACCGAGACGATCGCAGCGTCCGAGCCGCGCATCGCGCCGCTGCCGGAAGAGCTGCAGCCGGACCTTCGCAAGGCCCTTCCGTTCGACGCGCTCTACGTGCACCAGCGGTCCGCCTGGGACACGGCCGCCCGTGGCGAGCACCTGATCCTCGCCACCGGGACAGCGTCGGGAAAGTCCCTTGCCTTCAACCTGCCGGTGCTCGACGCGATCGCGCGCGAGCCGAAGACACGCGCGCTCTACCTCTATCCGACGAAAGCCCTCGCGCAGGACCAGGCCCGGGCGCTCGCGGAGCTCAAACCTCCCGACGTCCGCGCCGCGATCTACGACGGGGACACGCCTTCCGAGCGCCGCTGGCAGATCCGGAAGTGGGCGAACGTCATCCTTACGAACCCCGACATGCTCCACGTCGGGGTGCTTCCGCATCACGACCGCTGGGCCGACGTTCTGCACAACCTGCGCTACGTCGTCGTCGACGAGGCACACGTGTATCGCGGCGTCTTCGGCTCACACGTCGGGAATGTGCTCCGGCGCCTGCGCAGGCTCGCGCACGTGTACGGCGCTGAGCCGCAGTTCCTGTTCGCGTCCGCAACGATCGCCAATCCGGGGGAGCTCGCAGCGGCGCTCGCCGGCGCGGAGCCGACCGTGCTCGCCGACGACGCCGCGCCGCGCGCCGAGCGCACCGTGCTGCTCTGGAATCCGGAGCTCATCGATCCCGAGCTCGGCCTCCGCGCGAGCGCGCTCGGCGACGCGTCGCGCCTGCTGGCCGCGCTCGTCTCCCGCGGCCTGAGGACGATCTGCTTCGCCAAGAGCAGGAGGGCGGCAGAGCTCATCCACAAGTTCACCTCCGAGCGGGTCGATGCCGAGACGGCCGGCCGCCTCGCGCCCTACCGCGCGGGCTATACGCCCGCGCAGCGACGCGAGATCGAGCGTCGCCTGGTCGAGGGAGAGCTGCTCGGAGTCTCGGCAACGGATGCGCTCGAGCTCGGCATCGACATCGGCCTGCTCGACTGCGCCATCTCCGTCGGCTTCCCCGGCACGGTCGCGTCGCTCCGGCAGCAATGGGGACGCGCCGGCCGGCGAGGCCATGGTCTCGCCGTGCTGATCGCAAGCGAAGACGCGTTGGATCAGTACTTCATGCGCGAGCCCGAGACGCTCCTCGAGCGAAGCGTCGAAGCGGCCATCCTCGACCACGCGAACCCGCGCGTGCTCGACGGCCACGTTCGCGCTGCCGCGTTCGAAGCACCGATCGACAGCGCGGACCGCGCCACGCTGGGCGACGAGGCGCTCGAGCGAGCAGCGCTCCTCCCCGATCTGAAGGAGACGAAGAGCGGCTTTGTCTGGGCCGGACGCGATTACCCCGCGGCTCGGATCGGACTGCGCAGCACGACGCCCGACTCGTTCGGCGTCGTCGAGGCCGAGGGCGGAACCGTGCTCGGGATCGTCGAGCGCGAGCGTGCCTACAGCACCGTTCACGAAGGCGCCGTCTACCTCCATCTCGGGGAGAGCTATCTCGTCCGCGAGCTCGACCTGCACGGGCACGCTGCGCTCGTCACGCCGTACCGCGGCGACTACTACACCCAGGCGAAGAAGGAGACGAACACGGCGATCGAGGAGGAGCTGCGGCGCGAGCGCCGCTGCGGGCTCGATCTCTCGTTCGGCCGGATCTCGGTCACCGAGCGGGTCGTCGCCTACCAGAAGAAGTCGATCCGCGACCAGTCGACGCTGGAGACGGTGGAGCTCGACCTTCCGGAGACGAGCTTCGAGACCGAAGCGATCTGGTACCTCCCGGAGCCCGAGCAGCTCGAGGGTCTCGCGAAGATGCCGAAGCTCCTCGGCACGCTGCACGCGGCGGAGCACTCGATGATCGCGCTCCTACCCCTGTGGGCGATGTGCGATCGCTGGGACATCGGCGGCCTCTCGACGAACATTCACTTCCAGACGAGCCGTCCGACGGTGTTCATCTACGACGGACATTCCGGCGGCGTCGGCATCACCGAGCGAGGCTTCGCGGCGTTCGAGGGCTGGGTCGAGGACACCGCCCGGATGCTCGAGGGATGTCCATGCTCCGACGGCTGCCCGTCCTGCGTGCAAAGCCCGAAGTGCGGCAACCTCAACGAGATGCTCGACAAGGACGGGGCGCTGACGTTCCTCCGGCGGATGGTGGCGGCATCGACGTCCGGGAACTGACAGACGCCGACGTCCAGGTCGTCGACGCCCATCTTCCGCTGTCACGCCTCGACTGGGCGCAGACCTATCTGGTCGCGTGGGAAGCGAAGACTCCTGTGGGGCACGCGCACATCGCCTGGAGCAAAACGACGCTCGGAGTACCCGAGATCCAGGACGTGTTCGTGGCCGAGCGCTTCCGTCGGCGCGGGGTGGCCTCCGAGCTCACCCGGACCGCGGAGCGACTCGCCTGCGAGCGCGGCCACCGAAGGGTCAGCTTGAGCTTCGGCGTCGCCAACGACGCCGCGCGGCGGCTGTACGAAGGGCTCGGCTACCGACACGCCGGCCTGAAGCCGCAGCGCATCCACGGCACGATCCTCATCCGCGGCAAGCCCGTCGACGTCGACGACACGCTGATCTACCTCGTCAAGGACCTCGATGTCGATTCCGGCCGGCCCCGTTCGTCGTAGTCTCGACACCGACGGAAGGAGGACGGCGTGAAGGTCATCGCGCTCATCTACGGCGACGAGAGGGTGTGGGAGTCCCTCTCCGACGAGGAGGGCAAGGTCGTGGACGCAAATCACCGCAAGTTCCAGGAATCCGCCGGCAACAAGGTCGTCGGCGGCGCGGAGCTCGCCCTGACACGGTCGGCGACAACAGTGCGTGTCCGAGACGGCCAGACGCTCGTGTCCGACGGGCCGTTCGCAGAGACGAAGGAGCAGCTCGGCGGCTTCTACCTCCTCGACGTCGGCAGCCTGGACGAGGCGGCGAAACTCGCCGCGCAGATCCCGGAAGCGGCGAGGTGGGCGGTCGAAGTACGGGCGGAGTACCACCAGGAGGACGCGGCATGAAGTACCTGCTACTGCTCAACAACGACACGGAGGAAGCGCGCTCCTGGCACAGCCTTCCCGAGGACGAAGCGCGGAAGCTCCGCGAAAAGGAGATTCCGCGCTGGAACGACCTCATGGGGTGGATGGCCGAACAGGGGATCGAGGTGAGCGGGCTCGAGCTCGAGGATCCCGTGAAGGCACGGGTCGTGCGCGTTCGCGACGGCAAGACCATCGTCACAGACGGCCCGTACGCCGAGACAAGAGAGATCCTGGGCGGCTACTTCCTCGCGGACTGCAAGGACCTCGACCAGGCGATCGAGCTTGCGCAGCGTGTCCCGCTCGTCGGCAGAGGCTCGGTAGAGATACGGCCGGTCGTCACGCACTAGCGGTCGACGCCCTCTTCCGCGAGGAGTGGGGACATGCCGTCGCGATCCTCATCCGCGTCCTCGGCGACTTCGAGCTCGCCGAGGACGCGGTGCAGGACGCGTTCACGACGGCCCTGGAGCGCTGGCCGAGGGAGGGCGTTCCGAGCAATCCCGGAGCGTGGATCGTCACGACGGCACGCAACCGCGCGATCGACCGGATTCGCCGGGAGCGCACACTGGCGCGCAAGACGGAGCTCCTCGCGCGCCTCGAGAGCCTCCGCACCGAAGAGCAAGAGAACTTGAGCCCGATCCCCGACGACCGGCTCAGCCTCGTCTTCACGTGCTGCCACCCGGCTCTTGCGGTCGAGTCGCAGGTCGCGCTGACGTTGCGCGAAGTGGCGGGACTGCAGACCGACGAGGTCGCGCGTGCGTTCCTCGTCGCGGAGGCGACACTCGCGCAGCGGCTCGTGCGCGCGAAGCGGAAGATCCGCGATGCCGGCATCCCGTTTCGCGTGCCGCCCGACCACCTGCTCCCCGAACGCCTCCGCTCGGTCCTCGCGGTCCTCTACCTCGTCTTCAACGAGGGCTACTCGGCCACGAAGGGGGACGCTCTCGTGCGCCGAGACCTCTGTGAGGAAGCGATCCGCCTGGCGAAGCTTCTCGCGGTGCTCATGCCGGACGAGGCCGAGGTGTTCGGTCTCCTCTCGCTGATGCTGCTGCAAGACTCGCGCCGCGACGCGCGCACCGGACCGGACGGTGAGCTGATCCTGCTGGAGGCGCAGGATCGCTCGCTGTGGGACGCGGAACGGATTGACGAGGGCCTCCGGATGCTCGACCGCGCGATCGAGCTGCGCTCTCCCGGCCCGTATCAACTGCAGGCGGCGATCGCCGCCCTACATGCACGCGCGGGCACGCCCGATGAGACCGATTGGGAGAAGATCGCGGCGCTCTACGCAGAGCTCGAGCGGACGACGGCATCTCCGGTCGTTGCTCTCAACCGTGCGGTCGCCGTCGCGATGCACGAGGGGTACGAGCGAGGGCTCGCGCTGATGGAGGACCTGCCGCTCGACGAGTATCACCTCTACCACGCGGCGCGGGCCGACCTGCTCAGGCGCCTCGAGCGTCACGCGGAAGCGGTCGCCGCGTACCGTCGCGCGCTCGAGTTGACGGAGAGCGAGCCCGAGCGGCGATTTCTGTCCGGGCGGCTACGTGAGGTCGCCGAGCGCTAGGGCGACCGCCTCACGGGGCGTCCGCGCCCGGAGCGCACCGTCGACAGCCCAACCCGGTTCGAGGACTACGACTCGCCGGCCGAGCGTGAGGGCGAACCCGATCTCCGCGAGCGTGCCGTAGCGGCCGCCCACCGCGATCACGGCGTCGCCGCTCGCGGCGACCGCGAGGTTCCGCCCGTGGCCGATACCCGTGACGACGACGTGGTCGATCCACTCGTTGGCGTCGGCCCGAGTCTCCCCCGGCAGGATTCCGATCGTCGTCCCGCCTGCGGACTTCGCACCGCGCGCAGCGGCCGCCATCACCTCGCCGAGACCACCGCAGACGAGCGTGCACCCGCGGTCGGCGAGCAGTCGCCCGACCTCCTCAGCGCGCGCCTCGTTCTCACTCCCGCTCCCGATCACTGATACCTGCGCGGCCATCGCGCGATCCTAAGGGCCCGCCGCCGATGCCGGCTCAGCCGGCCTCGGCCGCTGCGGCAGGAATCGAAACAGGAATCCGAGCGGAATCATCATGGCTCGGCGAAGCCGAGCCGGATTCCGATCGGCTAGCGGAGCGCCTTCATGGCGTCCGTCAGGCGCTGCTTCGTCGTCAGCACGCCCTCGAAGAGATCGCCGTGCTTGCGGATTCGGTCGAGCACGACCGGCATCGTGAACGAGAGCGGATCCAGGTTCTCGTTGACCTCGCTCCAGCGAAGCGGCGTCGAGACCGGCGCACCGGGACGCGGCCGCACCGAGTACGCCGAGGCGATCGTCTTGCCCTCTCCGTTCTGATTGGCGTCGATGAGCACGCCGCGGCGCTTCGCCTTGTTCCACTCCGTCGTGGCGAGGCCGCGGTTCGTGCGTGCGATGGCTCCCGCGACGATCTCGGCGAAGCCCCTCGTGTCGTCGTAGGTGTAGCGACGCTCGATCGGTACGAGGACGTGCATGCCCTCTGCACTCGACGTCTTCGGAAAGCCGACGAGGCCGAAGGCGTCAAGCGCCTGCTTCACGAGCTGCGCTACCTGCACCGTCTCGCGGAAGCCGACGTCTGGTGATGGGTCGAGATCGAAGAGGACGAAGTCCGGTCGCTCTGGCTTGTCGACGCGCGAATACCAAGCGTTCATGTCGATGCAGCCCATGTTCACCGTCCAGAGCAGCGCCAGCTCGTCGTCGACGAGCGGGAAGTTCACCCACTTCCTCCGCCGCGGCGACTCCCGCGTGGACACCTGGGTGCGAAAGGTCGGGATCCACTCGGGCATGTGCGAGGGCGCGTCTTTCTGGAAGAACTTCTTGCCCTCGATCCCGTCGGGCCAGCGCACCATCGTGAACGGACGATCCCGCAAATGCGGGACCAGAACCGGGGCGACGGCACGGTAGTACTGGAGGAGATCGCCCTTGGTGATCCCCTCCACCGGGAAGAAGACCTTGTCGAGGTTCGAGAGCTTCAGCTCGCGTGAGCCCTTGCGGACGCGGTCTGTCATCGGCTGCTCCCGACGAACTTCCTCTGCCGCCTTGTCCTCGCGAATCCCCTTGTACGAGGGCGCGCGCAGCCGGCCGTCGTGCGTCCATTCCGCGAACTCCACCTCGACGACGAGCCTCGGCTCGACCCAGATGACGTCGCTCTTCCGGACCTTCGGCATCTTCGGCACCTCGCGAAACGGAGGAGTCGGGCGCCTCAGCGGACGCAGCGCGCCGAGGAGCTTGTCGATCTCCTTGCTGTTGAAGCCCGTGCCGACGTTGCCGGCGTACACGAGCTCGCCACCGGAGTAGTAGGCGAGCACGAGCGAGCCGAAGCTCGAGGCACGCCTGCCGGTCCCTTTCGTGTAGCCGGCGACGATGAACTCCTGCTCATGGTGCGTCTTGATCTTCAACCAGTCCCGCGTGCGCCTTCCCACCGCGTACCGGGAGTCGAGGCGCTTCGCGACGACCCCTTCGAGCCCTTGCTGCTTCGCCGCCTCGTAGAGCGCTCGCCCGTCGTCGAAGGTCTCGGAGAGACGGACAGTCTTGTTGCGCCGATCGAGCAGCTGCTCGAGCCGTTTGCGCCGGTCGACGAGAGGTAGATCGACGAGCGGCTCGCCCTCGACCTCGAGCACGTCGAACACGTAGTAGACGATCGGCGTGTCCGGCTTGCCCTGCTGCATCGCGGAGAAGCTCGAGCGGCCCGACTCGTCCAGCGCACAGACCTCTCCGTCCAGAACGCAATCGGGCGTCTTCACCGCCTTCGGCAACTCTCTCGCGACACCCCCGAAGCGAGCGGTCAAGTCATTCCCGTTCCGGCTGGTCAGCGTTGCCTCGCTGCCCGCGAGAGTGGCGATCGCGCGATACCCGTCCCACTTGACCTCGAACGTCGAGCCCGCGCCGCGCGGGACTTCATCCTCGGGTGTCGCAAGCATCGGCCGATAGGTTCGGTCGCTTCGGCGAGGCTCGGCTGCACCGTCCTCCCGGGCGCGGAGGATGAGCCAGTTCTTCTCGTCCCCGCTCAGGTGCGCGGGAATGAGCGCCCACGTTCCCTCGAGCCGCTTGCCGTGGAGCCTGACCGTCAGGCCGCCGTTCTTCTTCTCGTCCAGCAGCTCGTAGGTGCCGGTGTCCCAGATCTCGACCGTCCCCGCGCCGTACTCGCCTTTCGGAATCTCACCTTCGAAGGTGGCGTAGTCGAGCGGATGGTCCTCGACGTGGACCGCGAGGTGCTGCTGGCCGGGCTCGAGCGGCACGCCCTTCGGCACGGCCCAGCTGGCGAGGGCGCCGTCGCGTTCGAGCCGGAAGTCGTAGTGCAACCGGCGCGCGTCGTGACGCTGCACGACGAAGATCGGCTCCTTCTCCTTGCGCTCCTTGGCCCCGAAGGGCTCAGGCGTCTTCTTCGGGTCGCGCTTTCGTTTGTACTCGCGTAGCTCGGCCAAGCCGAGGTCAGCTTGCCTTACGCGCGGGCTTCTTTGCAGCGCGCTTGCGCGAGGAGCTCTTCCTCTTCGAGCCGCTGGAGCGCCGGCCGTCCGCCTGTTGCCGCTTGGTCCGCTCGACGGACTCGCGCAGCGCAGACATGAGGTCGACGACCTCGGCCTCCTCGGGCTCTTCGTCCGGAGCGGAGATCTCACCCGTCTCGGCCTTCTCGCGTAGGAGGTCGAGCAGCTCCTTGCGGTAGGTGTCGTCGTACTTCTCGGGATCGAACGAGTCGCTGAGGTTGTCGACCAGAGACCGAGCCATCTCGACCTCGGCCGACCGCAGCTTGCCGCCCGAATCGACGGACTCGGGTTTCCGGATCTCGTCGGCGAAGTACATCGTCTCGAGCAGGATCACTCCGTTCCACGGACGGAGCGCCGCGAGATGCTGCTTCTTCCGGATCACGACCTTGGCGATCCCGACCTTGCCGCTCTCATCGAGCGCCCGAAGCAGGAGACGGTAGGGCTTCTCGGCCCCGTCTCGAGGGAGCAGGTAGTACGCCTTGCGGAAGTAGATGGGGTCGATCTCCTCGATGTCCACGAAGTCGCAGATGTCGATCGAGTGCGTCAGCTCGATGTCGAGGCGGTCGAGATCCTCCTCGCTCAGCTCGACGAACCGCCCTTTCTCGATCTCGAAGCCGCGGACGATGTCGTCGGGATCCACATGCTCCCCCGTGTCCTTCCGCACCTTGTCGTAGCCGATCGGGGACAGGTCGTCCTTGTGGAGGAAGTGGAACTTGAGCTCCTTGGACTCGGTCGCGGAGTACATCCGCACCGGCACGCTGACAAGGCCGAACGAGAT
This sequence comes from Actinomycetota bacterium, assembly GCA_046727655.1. GTDB lineage: Bacteria > Actinomycetota > Thermoleophilia > Gaiellales > Gaiellaceae > 3-1-20CM-4-69-9. Next base: position 44,453 of record JBKPDB010000008.1, on the reverse strand, counting down.
CGTCCCGCTCCAGATCGGTCGCGGCATGGCAGGTGGGTACCCGCAGGCGATCGTGTTTCAACCCCGGCCGCTCAGGAAAAGACGCTTTACAAGGAGGGTTCGTACCCTCCGAAAAGCTTCTCTACCCAGCGGGGGGGTCGACTCTTCGGGCCGGTTTTCCGGCCCGAAGTCGTTCCGGGATCCGGGGATAACGCTGTGGATGTTGTGGAGAGGCGGCCGTCGGTGTTGCCGGAAATCTGCCGAAACCTAAGCGAACCTGGAAAGTATCCACAGACGGACCGTTGACTCAGGCGTAAACGCCGAGGGAGCGGAATCGCGCTCGCCGAGTGCGCTTCAGCTCGTCTGCGGACCTGGATTCGAGGTCTTCGAGGGCTTCGCGCACCGCGTCCCCAAGCAGCCGGGCCGCCCCGTCGTGGTCGGTGTGCGCACCGCCTTCCGGCTCAGGGACGATCGTGTCGATCACACCGAGCTCGAGGCAGTGGACGGCGTCCGGCCTGAACGCCGCAGCGGCCTTCTTCGCCTCGGCCGCGTCTCGCCACAGGATCGCCGCGGCGCCTTCCGGCGAGATCACGGTGTAGATCGCGTTCTCCTGCATCAGGACGCGATCGGCCAGCGCCGTCGCGATCGCCCCGCCCGAGCCACCCTCCCCGATCACACAGGCGACGACGGGGACCCCCAGGCGCGCCATGCGCGCCTGCGAGTAGGCGATGGCTCCGCCCTGCCCGTGCTGCTCAGCGGCGACGCCCGGATAGGCACCGGGGATGTCGACGAGGCTGATCAGCGGAAAGCGGTGGCGATCGGCGAGCTCCATCAACCGCATGGCCTTGCGGTAGCCCTCCGGGTACGCCATCCCGAAGTTGCGATGCGTCCGTTCCTTGATGTCCCTGCCCTTCTGGTTTCCGATGAGCGCGACCGTCCGCTGGTCGAAGCGACCGATCCCGACCACGACCGCCGCGTCGTCGCCGCGGCCGCGGTCGCCGTGGAGCTCGACCCAGTCGTCGAGCAGGCGCTCGACGTAGTCCAGGGTGTACGGCCGGTCCTGGTGACGGGCTAGCTCGACCGAACGCCAGATCTCTTCGTCGCTAGGAGCCTCCAGGGCGCGGTCGAGCTGGCGCTGCAGCTTCTCCAGCTCCCGCGACAGCCTGGCGCCGCCGAGGAGGTTGAGGCTGCGAAGGCGCGTGAGGCGCTCCCGTAGCCGCAGCTCGTGGTCAGTCGCCATTACGCGCGAAGAGCCGCAGCAGGCGGGCGACGTACGGCTTCAGCTCGGGTCGCGGGATGATCGCATCGAGGTGCCCGAACCGTAGGTTCTGCTCGGCGAGGCCGAAGTCGTCCGGAAGCTTCTCCCGCGTCGTCTGCTGGACGACGCGCGGGCCGGTGAACGCGAGAAGTGCGCCCGGCTCGGCGACGATCACGTCGCCGAGACTCGCGAAGCTCGCCAGGACGCCGGCCGTCGTCGGGTGCGTCATCACGCTGATCATCGCCTGGCCCGAGTCGTGCAGATCCTCGACCGCGCACACGGTCTTCGGCAGCTGCATCAGCGAGAGGATCCCCTCCTGCATACGGGCACCGCCGGACGCTGTGACCGAGACGAGCGGCACTCCACGTCGGGCGGCGCCGTCACACGCCCGCGAGAACTTCTCTCCGACGACGCTCCCCATCGAGCCGCCCATGAACGCGAAATCCATCACCGCGAGCTCGCACGGAGTTCCGTCGATCGCCGCCCGGCCGATCACCATCGCCTCGCCGAGCCCGGTGTTCATCTCCGCTTCGGCAAGGCGCTCGGTGTAGGGACGCAGGTCGTAGAAGTCGAGCGGATCCTCCGAGCGAAGCTCGGCGGCTTCCTCGGAGAACGAGCCCGCGTCTGCCAGCGAGGCGATCCGCGAGCGCGCCCGCATCGAGAAGTGGTGCCCGCAGTGCGGGCAAACCCAGAGCGCCGCGTCGAGCTCGTCGTCCCGGTAGTGCGAGTCGCAATCGGGACACGTGTTCGGATGCTTTTCGTCCGGCGGCTCGGGGACGTTCCGGTGTTCGATGGAGACGTCGATCCGAGAGGACATGAGTCGTCGAGTTTAGACCGGCGCGTGGAGCCGGCGGTTACTGCCGGCGGAGCGCAAGCGCCGACCGGAAACTCACAGGCCGAGCGCCTGGGCCAGCCGGGACATTGGGGCGACGTTTGCCGGCTCGAAGCTGGCGCCGCTGAAACCGGCTCCGAGGACGTTCGTGCGCTCCCGGATCCCGGCGAGGATCCGCTCCGCGTCCGCGAGGGACAGCCCGCCCGGCTCCGGCATGAAGACCACCGCCTCCGACGGCTCGAGGACGTCCAGGTCGAAAGCAACGTAGGTCGCCGCAGTTCCTTCGAGCGCCGCCCCGATCCCCTCCTCTCCGACATTCATCCCGTGCTCCCGGATGAACTCCTCCTCGGGCGGATCGAGACTGCGCGCCCCGACGAGCGCGACATCCTCGACGTTGACCGCGCCGGAGTCGATCAGCATCCGGAGCGGCGTTGCCCACAGGTTCCCCGTCGGCGAGCTCTCCACCGTGTTGAGATCACCGTGAGCATCGAGCCAGATCAACGAGAGGCGGCCCTTCCGCGCAGCGAGACCTTCGACGGCCCCGACATGGGCGTTGCAGCAGCCACCGAGGACGAGCGGCCGCTCGGGGAGGTCGGCGGCAAGCGCCAGGCTCTGTTCTTCGAGGGACTCCGCCTCGACGACGCCGGTCTCCGGATATGGCAGCTCGAGCCAGGCGGCCTCCGCCATCGCTTCCCCCTCCTCGCCCCACGCTTGCGGGACGCGAACGAGGCCTGAATGGAACATGCGACCGCAGGAGTGGCACTCGTAGTCGCCTCCGAGCGCGACCGCCGTGAACGTCTTGCAGTCGGGGCACTTCGCACGGAGGCGGCTCACACGAGCTCCTTCTCGAAGACGATGTCCTCGGTCAGGACGCGCATCCCCGCCTTCTCGTACAGGCGCGTCGCGCCAGTCGGATTCTCCGCATCGACGCCGAGGCCGGCGTGCGTCTGACCGCGACCGTGGAATTCCACGAATGCGTGCTGAAGAAGCGCAAGGCCCAGCCCGCGCTTCCGCCACGGCGGCCGCACGCCGAGCATTCCGATCCAGCCGCCGCCGTACTTGTCGGGATCGCAGCGGATCCCGCCGGCGATCTCGTCGTCGTCGCGCGCGACGAACCAGAGCGATGTGTCCGCGTCGGGAGCGTCGAGGCGCATTCGCTCCCAGTCCTCGAACGGCAGCGAGACGAAACCCCACTCCTCCTCGAACGCCTCGTTCATCGCGGCGTGGAAGGCACGGGCATCTTCCCGGCGAAACGCCGTCAGCTCGATGCCGCCCGGCATCGCCGCCGGCTCAGGCGGACGGTCGAACACGATGCGCATGTGGTAGTAGCGCCGCGCCTCCCGAAAACCCAACGCGTCGAAGAGGGCCCGCGCGGCGCGGTTCTCGGCGAACATGCCGACCTTCAGCTTGCGGGAGCCATGCTCGCGTGCCCGTTCCTCGACCTTTGCCAGCAGCGCCGTCGAGAGACCGCGCGCCGTGAGCTCGGGGTGCACCGCCGCCCAGCAGTCGGTTTCGTCCTGGCGCTGCATGGTCGTCGCGAAGCCGACAGCCCTGCCGTCGGCTTCCTCCGCGATCCAGGTGCCGCCGTCGAAGTCGGATCGCCGCCAGAAGTCGATCATCTCGTGCGGCCCCCACTGGGACTCCCCGCGCAGGTGTTTCTCCTCGGCGTGGACGAGGGCGGCGACGATGTCCAGATCGGATTCCGCGCCGTCGCGGAAGCGGAAGCCCTCAGGCGGCGACGAGCTCATCGAGTGCTTCGGGGAGTCGTGAGAGGTTCGGCAGCTCGCGAGTCGGCGGCGGGTCGTGCTGCTCGCCGTAGCGGTTGATCCAGATGGAACGGAGACCGAGCTCGTTCGCCGGCACGATGTCGTGGAAGTGACTCTGCGCGACGTGGACGTGACCCTCGCGCAGCGCCCCCGTCTCGTCGAAGAAGCGGAGCCAATGCCGGTGACCCGGCTTGTACGAGCGGATCTCCGACGCCACGATCGCGACCTCGAAGGGGACGCCGATTCGAGCGAGCGACGCCTCGATGAAGTCGCGGTCCGTATTGGAGAGCACGGCGAGCTTCCAGCCTCGCGCGCGCGCGTCCTCGAGCGCCGGCCGCACCTCGGGGAACGGCGCCCACGAGGGGAGCGCTTCCGCCAGGGCGTCTTCGTCGCCCTCGGCCGCGCCGAGCTCCCGCATCGCCTCGCGCATGACCTCGCGGTACGAGCGCTCGTCGCCGGCCTGTAGCGCAGGCTCGACGTCGTGGTAGCGCTCGAGCTGCTCGTCCGCTCGATCTTCGCCGAAGACGCGCGCGAGGACGGAGCGGATCCCGCCGTTCCAGTCGATCAGCGTTCCGTAGCAGTCGAAGGTCGCCCACCTGTCCCCGGCCACAGCCCGAGCTTAGAGGTCGCGGCCTAAGGTCAGTCTTCGAAGCGCTCGAGGACGATGCAGGCGTTGTGGCCGCCGAACCCGAATGCGTTGGACACGGCGACCCGAACCTCGGAATCACGCGCCTCGTTCGGGATGTAGTCGAGGTCGCACGACGGATCCTCGACCTCGTAGTTGATCGTCGGTGGCAGCTTGCCGTCTCGGATCGCGAACGTCGAGAAGATCGCCTCGACGGCACCGCCGGCGCCGAGACAGTGGCCCGTCGCGCCTTTGGTGGACGAGATGGGCGTCTTCCTCGCATTCTCCTCGCCGAGGGCGAGCTTGATGACACGCGTCTCCGCAGCGTCGCCGAGGGGGGTCGAAGTACCGTGGGCGTTGATGTAGTCCACGTCACCTGGATCGACATCCGCATCGGCGAGCGCGTTCTTCATCGCCCGCGCCGGGTTCTGCCCGGTCGGGTCCGGCTCGGTGACATGAGTCGCATCCGACGACAGCCCGTACCCGACGACCTCCGCGTAGATCTCGGCGCCGCGTCTACGCGCCCGCTCGAGCTCCTCGAGCACGAGGATGGCCCCCGCCTCGCCCATCACGAACCCGTCGCGCTCCGCGTCGAACGGTCGGCTTGCACGCTCCGGGTCGTCGTTCCGCCGTGAGAGCGCGCGCATCGCCCCGAAGCCGGCGATACCGACCTCGTTGATCGCGGACTCCGTGCCTCCGCAGAGCATCACGTCTGCGCGCCCGAGCCGGATGTCGTCGACGCCCTGCCCTATGGCCATGTTCGAGGCCGCGCACGCGGTGCATTCCGAGGACAGCGGCCCGCGCGTGCCGAGCTCCATGGACACCCACCCGGCGCCCATGTTCGGGATGATGCAGGGGATCGCGAACGGGTTGACCCGGTCGGGTCCGCGCTGGAGCAGCGTGTCGTAGCAGTCCTGGAACGACTTGATCCCGCCGATCCCGGTCGCGATGGAGGCGCCGATGCGGTCCGCGTCGGCCGCGATGTCGAGCCCCGCGTCGGCCTCGGCCTGGCGGGCGGCGGCGAGGATGAGCTGTGCGAAGCGGTCCATGCGCCGGGCCCGTTTCCGGTCGATGTACTGCGCCGGGTCGAAGTCCTTCACCTCGCAGGCGAAGTGGACGAAGTGGCCGCTCGAGTCGAACTGGGTGATCGGCCCCGCGCCGGACTCACCCGCGAGAAGCTTCCGCCACGCCGTCTCCGCGTCGTTCCCGAGCGGCGTGACCGCCCCGACTCCAGTGATGACCACGCGTCTGCGTCCGTTGACCGACATCCCCACCTACATTCCCAATCCGCCGTCGACGAGCAACACGTCGCCCGTGATGAACGAAGCCTCGTCCGAGCAGAGGAACCGTACCGCCGCTGCGACGTCCTCCGGTGAGCCGAAGCGGCCGAGCGGCGTGTTCGCCAGCATGAGACTGCGCATGTCCTCGCTGATCGCCTGCGTCAGGCGGGTGTCGACGTACCCCGGCGCGACGACGTTTGCCCGAACACCCCGCGTGCCGAGCTCGCGGGCAAGTGCCTTCGTGAAGCCGATGATTCCCGCCTTCGACGCGGCGTAGTTTGTCTGGCCGGGGTTCCCGTGCACCCCGACGACGCTCGAGATGTTCACGATCGAGCCCGAACGCCGCCTCATCATCCCGCGGGCCGCCGCCCGGCAGGTGTGGAAGACGCCGTTCAGGTTCGTTCCGATCACCTCGTGCCAGTCGGCGTCCGACATACGGGCGATCAGGCCGTCACGCGTCACGCCGGCGTTGTTGACGAGGATGTCGACCTTGCCCGCGTCTTTGACGAGCTCCCTGGCGGCGTCGGGATCGGAGACGTCCGCCTGCACCGCCGTCGCTCCCGCTTCGCGGGCGACTTCCTCGGCCTCGTCCTTTCCCGACCGATAGGTCAGCGTCACCGTCGCTCCTGCGCCTGCCAGCTCCAGCGCGACCGCACGCCCGATCCCGCGCGAACCGCCCGTGACAAGAGCGCTCTTTCCTTCGAGTGACGCGAACGCGTCAGACAGTGGCGAGCGTCTCCTCGAGCTTCTCCAGGCTCTCCGGCGTAGAGACCGAGATCGTCCTCGCGTCCCGATCGATCCGCTTCACGAGACCGGAGAGGACGTTTCCGGGGCCGACCTCGACGAAGGTCTGCACCCCCTCCCGCACGAGAGCCTGCGCCGCCTGCGTGAACCGGACCGGCGCCGTCAGTTGCTCGACGAGGAGTGGGCCCATCCTCTTCGCGTTCTCGATCCGCGCCGTCACGGTCGACATGAACGGCGCCGCCGGCTCGGAGAACTTCACGCGGTCGAGTGCCGGGCGTAGGCGATCGGACGCCCGCGCGACGAGCGGGCTGTGGAACGCCCCGGAGACCCGCAGCTTCACGGCGCGCCGCGCGCCCTCGTCCTCGGCCTCCTGGCAGGCCTGCTCGACCGCGGGATTCTCGCCGGACACGACGATCTGCCCCGGACAGTTGTAGTTCGCCGGCCACACGTTGACGATCCGGCGGCAGATGCGCTCGACGACCTCGTCGTCCAGCCCGAGGATCGCCGCCATCGAGCCGGGATTCGTCCGCGCCGCCTCGGCCATTGCCAGCCCCCGCTCGCGTACGAGGGCGATCGCCTCCTCGACCTTCAGCGCTCCGGCTGCCGCGAGCGCCGCGAACTCTCCGACCGAGTGCCCGACGACGAAATCCGGCTTGATTCCGCGTCCACGAATCGCGGCGAGCACCGCGAGGCTCGTCGCGACGAGCGCGGGCTGCTGAATCTCCGTCTCCACGAGCTCCGCCTCGGACGCTTCGAAGCAGAGCCGCCGCAGGTCGATGCCCGCCGCCTCACTCCCGCGCTCGAACACCTCGAGCGCCTTGGGATCCGCTTCGGCGATAGCGCGACCCATGCCCGTCTCGAGCGATCCCTGACCGGGAAAGCAGAACGCCACGAGGCCCGTCTTCACGACGTCCACTCCATCAGAGCAGAGCCCCAGGTGAGCCCTGCTCCCATCCCGGTCATCAACACCAAGTCTCCCTTCTTCAGCTGCCCGTCCGCCCGAGCGTCGGCCAGGGCGAGCGGGATCGATCCAGACGACGTATTGCCGTATCTGTCAACGTTAACCACCATTCTGTCGGGAGGTACGCCGAGCTTCTCCCGGGCGTGGTTCATGATCCGGACGTTGGCCTGGTGCGGGACGTACACGTCGACGTCCTCGACTCCGACGCCACACTCCTCGAGCAGCTCGTGCGCCGACGACACGAGGACTCGCGTCGCGAACTTGAACACCTCGCGGCCGTTCATCTGCACGTAACCGTTGCGCGTGGAATCCTCGTGCCGTCGAGAGCCGCTCCCCGGGAGGGACAGATGGATCCCGCCGCCGCCGTCGGCTCCGAGCTCGAAGCCGAGGAAGCCGCGGGCCTCGGCCCTCTCCAAGACGACCGCGCCCGCGCCGTCGCCGAAGAGGACGAGGGTCGACCGGTCGGTCCAGTCGAGGATCCGCGACAGGACGTCGCCGCCGACGACAAGGGCCCGCTCGGCGAGGCCGGCGACGATCATCGCGTACGCCTGCGCGAGCCCGTACATGAAGCCGGTGCACCCCGCGAGCAGGTCGTAGGCAGCCGCCTTCTCGGCGCCGAGCGAGTCGGCGAGGAGGGCGCTCGACGTCGGGAACATCATGTCCGGCGTGACCGTCGCGCACAGAAGCAGGTCGAGGTCGCGTCCCTCGATCCCTGCTTCCGCGAGCGCGGCTTGGATCGCAGGGAGCGCCAGATCGGTCAGGGCTTGCTCCGGTGCCGCGATCCGCCGCTCGCGAATGCCGGTGCGCTCCATGATCCACTCGTCCGTCGTGTCCACGATCGTCGAGAGCTCGTCGTTCGTGAGCACGCGATCTGGTGCGTAGGCGCCTAGGCCCGTGATCGAAACGGGCTGCCCCTGGGCCTTCCCGATCATCTCTCCACCGCGAACGTCAGCGCTGCCCGGCAGGCAAGGTCGCCGTCGACGCGAGCCTCCGCCTTGCCGCGACCGACCGGGCCGCGCACGCGCTCGAGCTCGCAGCGAAGCTCGAGCACGTCACCCGGCTCGACGATCCGCTTGAAGCGGCAGTCGTCGATGCCTGCGAAGAGCGCGAGCTTCCCCCGGTTCTCCTCCTCGCTGAGGGCGGCGACAGCACCCGTCTGCGCGAGCGCCTCGACGATCAGGACACCCGGCATCACGGGCCGTCCCGGGAAATGTCCTGCGAGGTACCACTCGTCTTCGCGCACAGTCTTACGCGCAACGGCACCCTCGCCCGGGCTCAGCTCGATCACCTCGTCGATGAGCAGGAAAGGCTGGCGGTGCGGGATGATCGCCTCGATCGCGTCGCGCCCAAGAGGTGCAGCGACGTTCATGCCACGTCCGAGAGCTTCGCGCGCAGATGGTTGCGACCCCGATGCGCGTAGCACTTCGCCGTCCCGACCGGCATGTCCGCCACCGTCGAGATCTCCTCGAACGAGAGGCCGAGTGCATCCTTCAGCACGACGACCCGCGCCTGCTCGGGAGTGATCTCCGCCAGGCAGCGGTTCAGCTCGCTGCGGAGCTCGGCGCGATCCGCCTCACCCGCGGGATCTGCGTCGGTTGCGGCCCGCCGGTCCTCGAGGAGCGGCTCGCATGCGCGGGCGCGCTGCCGGACGGCGACATCGTGGCATGCGTTCACCGTGAGCCTGTAGAGCCAGGTGGAAAACTGCGCGTCGCCGCGGAACTGCTTGATCCGCACGCAGAGCTTGACGAGCGCTTCCTGCGACGCGTCGCGGGCGTCCTCCGGATCTCGCAAGAGATGACGCGCGAGCCTTTCGACACGCGGCGCATGGCGTTCGCAGAGAGCCTCGAGTGCTCGTGTGTCGCCGTCCTTTGCGCGTTTCACGAGAATGGGATCGCTGAGCCGGGCGTGAACAAGTTGCCCTTCCGGGCGGAAGGACTGCTGGATTTGACGGCGGCGGGCCCCGGGCAGTTGCATCTGTCGGCTCTAGTCTAGGAACCCATGGCCGGTTCGCTCGCCCCGGAGCGGGTCCTGCCGCTCCTAACGGGGCGCTTCGGGAAGTCGTACCGCTACGCCGAGAGCACGACGTCGACGCAGCGGATGCTCCGGCCCGGCGATCCCGAAGGAACCGTCGCCGTCGCCGACGAGCAGACAGCAGGCCGCGGGCGACTCGGCCGAAGCTGGCACGCGCCGGCCGGAACAGCACTTCTCTTTTCGACGCTCCTGATTCCCGCGGTCGACCCTTCGCGCCTGCCGGAGCTCTCCCTGGTCGCCGGAGCCGCGGTCGCCGAGGCGATCACGGATGTCTCAGGGTTGGAGCCGGAGATCAAGTTCCCGAACGACGTCCTCATCGGCGGCCGGAAGGTCGCCGGCATCCTCGCCGAATCCAGCGAGGGTCGAGTCGTGCTCGGAATCGGCGTCAACACCAATCAGGACGAGCCCGAGCTCCCGCCCGACGCCCAGACCGAGCCGACCTCCCTGCGGCTGCAGCTGGGTCGTCCCGTCGACCGCGCCGAGCTGCTGGCCGCGATCCTGGCCCGACTCGAGGTCGCCTACGACGGCTGGGTCAGGGATACCGCAGCGTCCGGCTGACGTTGCCGGCTGCGTCCTGCGCGACGATCCGGGCGGTACGCACGCGCGGAACACGGAACCAGAACACGCCGGCGCGAACGGATCGCGTCATGAGCTTCCCGTTCACTGTCAGGCGGACCACCGCGGCTTCGCTGACGCTGAAGCGCAGCCGCCCCCACGACAGCACGCGTAGCTGTGGCGCCACCGTGTCGACGCGGAAGAGGACGGAACGGGTGATGGTGCCGACGTCGCTCGACGTCGTCAGCATCGCCGCGTAGACGCCGTTCTTCGTGCCCGATGCATTCCAGCTGACGTTCTGCGGGCCGGGCTGAAGATCTGCCGCGAAGAGCGGCGCGATCGTCCGTCCCGACTGCGCAATCTCGAGCCGGACGTTAGCCGCACGCGTCAGCTCGAAGCTGAAGCCGATCTCGTCCTGCACGCCGTCACCGTTCGGAGACACCGCAGCCGGCGTTGCGGCGAAGCCTCGAACTGTGCGGTCGAGCAAGACCGGCACGGTTGCCGTGACCGTTCTCCTGGCATCGGTCGCCGTGATGACGATCTGGTAGCGCCCGTCGGGCAGCCCGGTGGGCGCAAACGTGAACGTGTTCACGCCGGCCCTCCGCTGTTGCGTGAACAGCACGGACAGCTCCTGCCCGTCGGGGCCGTTCAGCACCGCCGTGACGGTTGCCGGACCGCTGAGCGTGTACGAGATCTGGCTCGAGTCGGAGATGCCGTCGCCGTCCGGCGAGATCGCCCGCGGCTTCGCGGTCGCCGCCTTCACCGTCAGCGCAACCGCTTTGCCACCGATCGTCCCGCTTGCAGCGCGAACACCGTCGCCCGCCTCGATCGTCCATGCGTACGACCCCTTCGGCGCGGCGGTGGCGTCCCACGTCCAGTCCACGGACTGACCCGCGCCGGCTCCGCTTCCGACGACCACGCCGAGTGAGTCGGTCACCGTCACCGTCCACGGCAAGGCGTGCGAAACGCGGGCCCGGAAACGCACCTGCCCACCCGGTGCGCCGCGCACGGACGGCGAGTACAGCTTCGGCAGCCCCTGCTGTGCGGCCTGTCGTGCAATCGCGGCGAGCTGCGAGTAGACGACTGCGCCCGGACACGAAGTGAAGCCCGTATCGCGATGGCCCGAGACGGCGCGAAGCGTGACGGGGGCGCCCTGCGCGAAACGAGGGTTGCCCCCCGATGCGTAGGTCAACCTGGAGAGTGGATCGACGTGTGCGACGTCGAGACGCCACGCCAGAAGCTTCACGAGCGCCGCGCGCTCGGCCGGAGTCGGACCGACGGAGGCGTACGTCCCGATCAGCGCAACACCTGTCGAGCCGGTATTGAACCCCTCCGCGTGCGCGCCGATCACGTTCCTTTCGACACCGCCGTATCGGCCCTCGAAGACCTGGCCGTAGCGATCGACGAGGAAGTTGTAGCCGATGTCGTTCCAGCCGTTGCCCTTCACGTGGTAGATCTCGATGCCGCGCACCATCGCCGCGGATTGCGAACGCGAGTAGGAGTTCGACCCGGCGGTGTGATGCACGACGGCGAACTGCACGCTCGGCGCGTACTGCGGCGCGGCGCGTCGGATCGACTCGTTCGCACCCCAGGAGAGCCGCGTCAAGAGCGGCGGCGAACCGGCAATGGAAAACCGCCGAAGCGGAATCCGCTCCTCGGGGCTCCGTACGAAGTACGCCCGCAACCTGTCGACGCGGCCGCGCAAGCGGTACGCAATCCGATCGGAGGGGCCTGCCCAGTACGGATTGCCGAGCCGCCAGCTGCGCTCGCGGGCGGTCTCCGCGCTACCGACATCGGGAAGATCCTCGCCCTCCGGAGCAGCGCGATGCCACGCACTCCAGCGGCCGGCGGTGGAGCGTGTCCTGAACTCGACGCTGCCGCTGCCACGCCAGTGCAGCCCGACGAGATCGAACCGCGTCGGTGCGGTTGCTGCGAGAGCGCGCTCGCCGTGCAACGGCACCTCGCGCATCGTGAGGGTTGCGTCCGCAAACGCAGTAGCCGGTGCGGCAAGGAAGAGCGCAAATGCGGCGAGAATGAGCTTCATCGACGGCGGGCCCTGGCAAGGTTGCCTCACACGCAATTCGGTCTCAAGGATCTCGCGCCTTCCCTGATAGAATTCTTACGAGTTGAAGAGCGCCTGTTTGCGGGGACTTTTGCTCCTCGGAGCGCTTTTGGCGCTCGCAGCACCCGCAGGCGGTGCAACGCCGAAAGTGCTGGCGATCCACTTCGCGCCCGACCTCGAAGTGAATCCCGTCACGCAGAACTGGATCAATCACCAGCTCGGCCGTGCTAAAGGTGACGGCTACAGCGCGGCGGTGATCGTTCTCGACACGCCGGGCGGCCTTTCGAGCTCGATGCGCAAGATCTACCAGAAGGAGCTTGCGTCTCCGATCCCGGTGATCGTGTACGTCGCGCCTGACGGAGCTCGTGCGGCATCGGCCGGCCTCTGGATCTCGGAAGCGGCAGACGTGCTGGGGATGGCGCCGCAGACGAACATCGGCGCGTCGACGCCGATCAGCGGGACCGGTGCGGACCTGCCGAAGGACTTGCGAAACAAGGCAGTCAACGACGCCGTCGCGTCGGTCGTGGCGCTTGCGAAGAGCCACGGCCGCAACGCCGTCTTTCCGGCGCGCGCGGTCCGGACGGGCGCCAGCATCGACGCGCCGGCTGCGTTGCAGCGGCACGTGATCGACGAGATCGCGCCGACGCTCCCGGCGCTCCTGCGCAAGCTCGACGGCTTCAAGACGAAGCCGAAGGGATACGTCCTCCACCTCGCCGGGGCGCAGATCGACAACGTCAAGCCCGGCTTCCTGACGCGGCTGCTGAACACGCTCATCGATCCGAACATCCTCTCGCTGCTCTTCCTTGCCGGCATTGCGGGCATCGGCTACGAGATCTTCCACCCCGGCGTCGTCCTGCCCGGCGCCCTCGGGGCGGTGGCGCTCCTCACGGCACTGTTCGGCTTCTCCGTCCTTCCTGTGAGCTGGGCCGGCGTGCTGCTGATCCTGCTCGCGGTCGCGCTGCTCGTGCTCGACCTGCACGTTGCGAGTCACGGGGCACTGACGATCGCGGGGCTCGTTTGCCTTGCGGTCGGCTCGATCATGCTCTTCCAGAACGCGCCGTCGCCGTACCACACCTCGAAACCGCTGATTATCGGTTTCGCCTTAGGGCTCGGTTCGTTGTGGGCGTTCGCGATCGGCAAGGCGTGGCGGATCCGGCGGAAGCCGGTCGAAGTGGACCCGCAGCAGATCGCCGGCGCGGTGGGAGAAGTGCGTCGTGACGGCCTCGTGTTCGTCAACGGCGAGCTCTGGCAGGCGCGAACTCCACACGGAGAGCAACTTCGGCCGGGCGAGCGTGTCCGCGTTCAATCCCTCGACGGGCTCGTGCTCACCGTCACCCCCGAAGGCACGTAAGATCGAGTCGTGAACGCCGCGATCATCATCGCCGCAGTCGTCCTCTTCCTCGTCGTCCTCTTTCTCTTCTCGGCGATCAAGGTTGCGCGGGAGTACGAGCGGGGGATCGTCTTCCGGCTCGGACGGCTGCTGCCGAACCCGAAAGGGCCCGGCTTGTTCCTGCTGATTCCCGTAGTCGACCGGATGGTGAAGGTCGACCTGCGAACCATCACCCTGACGATCCCGCCGCAGGAGGTGATCACGAAGGACAACGTCCCGGTCCGCGTGAACGCCGTCGCCTACTTCCGGATCGTCGATCCGAAGGCGGCGATCGTCCAGATCGAGAACTTCATGGTCGCGACTTCTCAGATCGCCCAGACGACCCTGCGTTCGGTCCTGGGACAGCACGTCCTCGACGAGCTGCTCTCGGAGCGCGAGAAGATCAACTCGATCCTGCAGGGGATCATCGACGAAGCGACGGCACCGTGGGGCATCAAGGTCTCGATCGTCGAAGTGAAGGACGTCGAGATTCCGAGCTCGATGCAGCGCGCAATGGCACGGCAGGCCGAGGCAGAGCGAGAGCGGCGGGCGAAGATCATCAACTCCGAGGGCGAGTACCAGGCGGCCGAACGGCTGAAGGACGCCGCAATCGTGATCGGCGAGCAGCCGGTAGCGCTACAGCTGCGGTACCTGCAGACGCTGCTCGAGCTCGGCGCCTCTCAATCGACGACAATCGTCTTCCCCGCTCCGATCGACCTGATCCGGCCGTTCATCGAGAAGGCCGACGGCTCGAGCACCGGCTGAGCGGCGAGCTGCGTCGCGATCCCGACTCGGGGCGCGTGGCCGTCATCGCACCCGATCGGGCGAAGCGCCCCGGCGCTTCCCGTCCTGCCCTCGAGCCTCCAACCCCGGACGAGCTCGAGAACTGCCCCTTTTGCGCGGGCCACGAGGAGATGACGCCGCCGGAAACGCTCGTGCTGCCGGCAGAGGGCGACTGGCGCGTGCGCGTCGTGCCGAACCTCTACCCAGCGCTCGAACGCCAGGAGGTCGTCGTGCACAGCCGCAACCACGTCCGTTCGATCGCCGAGTTGGCCGAGGAGGAGCTCGACCTCGTAGCCGAAGCCTGGCGTCGGCGAGCCGCGGACGTGCCAGGCTACGTCTTCCCGCTGGTGAACGAAGGCCGCGAGGCGGGAGCGAGTCTCCCGCACTCCCATTCGCAGCTTGCCTGGCTCGACCAGCCGCCGGCGCCTCGTGCGAGACCCCGCGGCGAGCCGTTCCTGGAACGTCACGGCCTCACGGCCACGTGCCCGTGGGCAAGCCGACTCCCCTACGAGACGGTGATCGCGCCCAGCGAGCGTGACCCGAGCAGGCTGGAGAGCCCTCTGCTCGCTCCGTCGCTCAAGCTACTCGCTGCGATCATCCGGCGCCTGCATGCCCTGGAGGGCGCGGTCCCACTCAACGCGTGGCTGGAACACGACGAACAGGACTGGCGCATAGTCCTCCTCCCCCGACTAACCATCCTGGCCGCCCTGGAGCTAGGCGCGGGCATCTTCATAAACGCGCTTCCTCCAGAGGAAGCAGCGAATCGCCTAAGGACCGTTTAGACCTTCGCCGCTGCCGGCGAAGCCGGCGGATTTTGCGTGGCCCTGAAGCTGCGTGCTGCGTCGATGGCAGCGCCGAGGTTGAGCCCTTTGTCCTTCGCCTGCTTGATCAACATGACGGTCTCGAGCGCATCGATGTCGTAGATCCGCTGCTTCTTCCCTTTGGTCGGGATCTGCGCCTTGTTCGTCCAGTAATCGAGCTGCATCTTCGAGATGCCTGCGATCTGACAGACCTGGCCGAGGTAGAGCTCCACCTTGTCGAGGTGCTCCGCGAGGTCGATGGGCTCGAGTAGGTCTACCTGCCGACTGGCTGCCATGTCTCCGTTGTCTCCCTGTCCGCCGGAACCCCTCATTTCAAAGATATAGCGCTCTTGGTCGTCAATAGGAAGGGGGCACCGGCTATTCGGGCGGAGGCGAGTCGTCGAGGCTCGCTTCGCCGGCCTTCTGCTCCGACTCGACAACAGGCGCGAGGCTCGATACTCGCTCGCCCTCGCGCGGCCGCATGACGATGACCCCCTGCGTCGCCCGCCCCGACCGCTTGATGTCGTCGACGGGCATCCGGATGACGGTGCCGCCGTCGGAGATCAGCATCACCTGGTACCCGTCGCGGACAACGCGGGCGCCGGCGAGTTGGCCTTTCGCCTCCGTCAGCTGGACGGTCTTGACGCCGAGGCCGCCGCGGCCCTTGACCGGGTACTCGGAGACCCGGGTTCGCTTGCCGTAGCCGTTCTCCGTGACGACGAGCACGTCTGCATCGTCGTGCGCGATGTTCACCGCGATGACCTCGTCGTCGGCGCGAAGGCGCATGCCCTGGACGCCGGACGCATCCCGTCCCATCGGGCGAACGTCCGTCTCGTGAAAGCGGATCGCTTGTCCCTTCCGCGACACCATGAGAATGTCGTCGCCACCCGACGAGTGGCGCACGCCGACGAGCTCGTCGCCGTCGCGCATCTTGATCGCGATGATCCCGTCCGATCGCAAGGGGGTGTTGTACGCGGGCAGAGCCGTCTTCTTGACGACGCCTTTCTTGGTCGCAAAGACGAGGTACTCGGCCTCGGCGAAGTTGCGCGTCTGGATGACTGCGCGCACCTGCTCCCCATGCCGGAAAGGCAAGAGGTTCTGAATCGCGCGGCCCTTCGACTGTCGAGACCCGAGCGGCAGCTCGTGCACCTTGAGCCGGTACACCTTGCCGACGTTCGTGAAGAAGAGGATGTAGTCGTGGGTCGAGGCGACGAACAGGTGCTCGATGTAGTCGTCGTCCTTCAGATCCATGCCCATGACGCCGATCCCGCCTCGACGCTGCTCGCGATACGCCGTCACGGGTAGCCGCTTGATGTAGTTCGAGCGGGTGATCGCGATGACCATGTCCTCTTCGGCGATCAGATCCTCGAGCTCGAGCTCGTCTTCGGCCTGCACGATCTCGGTGCGGCGGTCGTCTCCCTTGCCGTAGAAGTCCTTCAGCTCGAGCAGCTCCTCCTTGACCACGCCGTCGATCCGGGCCGGATCGCCGAGGATCGCGCGGAGCTCGCCGATGCGCTCCTGGAGGTCGTCGTACTCGGTCTGGATCTCCGTGCGCGCCAGCCTGGTGAGGCGCGAAAGGCGGAGGTCGAGGATTGCCTGCGCCTGAACCTCGGAGAGGTCGAACTTGTTCATCAGGCCTGCGCGTGCCGCGTCCGTGTCCGCAGCCCCGCGAATGAGGGCGATGACGTCGTCGAGCGAGTCGAGCGCCTTGAGGTAGCCCTCGAGCACGTGCGCCCGCTTCTCGGCCTGACGGAGCTCGAACTTCGACCGTCGCGTGACGACGTCGCGCTGGTAGTCGAGGTAATGCCGGATCAGCTCCAGCAGCGACAGCGTCCGCGGAACGCCGTCGACGAGCGCGACGGCGTTGTAGCCGAAGGTCGTCTGCAACGGCGTCAGCTTGAACAGCTTGTTCAGAGCAACCTGCGGCACCGCCTCGCGCTTCAGCTCGACGTAGATGCGCATCCCCTCCTTGTCGGAGTGGTCCTGGAGCGCCTCGTCCGACATGGGCACCTCGGTGAGCGTCCCACTCTTGACGAGGTCCGCGATCTTCTCGATCACGCCGCCCTCGCCGGCCTTGCGGACGCCGTACGGAAGCTCGGTGACGATGATCGCGCTCTTGCCGCCGCGCAGCTGTTCGATGTGCGCGCGACCACGCACGGTGATGCGCCCGCGGCCGGAGCGATAGGCGTCGCGAATGCCGCCGCGTCCCACGATCGAGCCGCCGGTCGGAAAATCCGGTCCCTTGACGTGCTGCGAGAGCCGCTCGACGTCGATCGCCGGGTCGTCGATCATCGCGATGATCCCGTTCACGACCTCACCGAGGTTGTGCGGCGGGATGTTCGTCGCCATGCCGACGGCGATGCCCGACGAGCCGTTGACGAGCAGGTTCGGGAAGCGCGACGGCAGGACGTCCGGCTCTCGCCGCGACTCGTCGTAGTTCGGCTTGAAGTCGACCGTGTCGGCGTCGATGTCACGAAGAAGCTCGGTGGCCATTCGCGACAGACGGCACTCGGTGTTGTGGCTTACGAACCCGTTCGTGATGAACGAGTGATCGCGGGAATCGACCCGAAGCGAGTACACCGGCTGCACACCGGCGGGAGTCACCGACGCGACCTCCGCGTAGAAGAAGTCGGGCGAAACGAGCGGCTCGACCACAGAGCGCACTTCCTCGCTTCGGATCCGCTCGAGGATCGCCGCCCCGCCGCTCTCCCAGCGCGACACGTGATCGACGTTGCGCCGTCGCAGCCAGTCCTTGTCAGCCCACCTCGAGCCAGATTCGGCTCGGATGTAGTCGGCAACGTGAGGGATGCGATCATGGCTACGGAGGCTGCCGTCGAGGGGCAGCGAGTCGAGAAGCCGCTCGAGCTTGCGCTGCTTCGCCCCGAGAAAGCCGACGTTGGCCGCGAACAGCCGCGCGTCACGGCGGTTACCGATGACAACCTTGATTTCACCCTTTTCATAGCGGCACAGCCGACTGATCACGCCGAACTCGAGCAGCAAGAGTTGGACGTCACGGCCGAGCTGCTCGCTGTGCGTCGAATACGTGATCTGGATGCTGTTACGAGGTAGCGCCGAGCAGGAGCCGTCTCCGGTGAAGAGCGACCGCAGGAACGCCCGCTTGAAGGCGGTCGGAGAACGCCATACGAGCTCGGGAATCTCCTTCTCTGCGCTCGACTTGCCTACGAGGGGCGCGAGTGCGCTCGAGCGAACAGCCGCGAGGTTCTGGACATCCAGCTCGTGAAGCAGGCTCCCCGACCGACTCCGGCGCTTGTAGACGTACCGCGGACCGCCGACGTGCTCGTCGAAGGCGGAAACCACAACGCCAAAGTACTCCTCGTCGACGTTGTTGAAGCCGCCCCTGCGCTCGGCGAACCAGCCCTCCGAGACAAACGCACCGAGCAAAACGGCAAGCCGTTCATCGGTTGCCGAAATCTCGCACTCGTCGTCGTGCGGCTTTCGCAGGATCAGGACGCGATCTCCGAGGGAGATCTCGCCCAGCAGCTTCCACATCAGGAGCGGAACGCCGACCATGTCGACGAGACACAGGACGGGATGATTCACCGTGCCGGTGACTTCGAAGCCCTCGCGCGTCGTCAGCCTCAGAGTCGAGTGCTCGCCGGAGTGAAAGAGCTTCGTGGCGCGGACGGATCGGCCGAGGCGGTCGAGCACGTCGAGGTCCGCATCGTTGTCGGAGTCGGGCGCGGCATCGGGAACGATCGAATCGATTCGCAGCGTGCCGTTCCCGGTCACGACGCGCGTGTCGCCGGTGAGACAGTACCTCATCGCTCCCGGTGGGTCACCGTCGACGGAACCGAAATAGCCCTGTCCGTCGACGAGCGGATACCGCATCGAGAACGGCTGCGCGAGACGCACGAGGGCGTCGTAAATCGCGGCGTCGCCGTGCGGGTGGTAGTTGCCCATCACGTCGCCGACGACGCGTGCGGATTTCCGCGTCGGGCGGTTGGGCTGCAGGCCCGCCTCGTGCATCGCGTAGAGAACACGGCGATGCACCGGCTTGAGACCGTCCCGCACGTCGGGCAGCGCGCGGCTCACGATCACGCTCATTGCGTAGTCGAGGAAGCTGGTGCGGACCTCCTGGTCCAGCTCGCGCGTCTCGACGCGACCTGCGCCGAGTGGTTCCTGCGTCAGATCAGACATCCAGGTTCTTTACGTCCAGCGCGTTCTGTTCGATGAACTCGCGACGCGGCTCGACCTCGTCGCCCATCAGACGCGAGAACCAGAGATCAGCCGCCGCGGCATCCTCGACGTCGACGCGGATCAGCATGCGCCGGCTCGGATCCATCGTGGTCGCCCAGAGCTCGGGGGCGTTCATCTCGCTGAGCCCCTTGAAGCGCGTGATCTGGATGCCGCTCTTCGCCAGCGTGAGCGCAGCGTCCCGGAGTTCCTCGAAGGTCAAGGCCTCTGCCGACTGCTTCCCGTAGCTCAGGGAGAACGGCGGCAGCCCGCCGATGATCTCGCCGAGCTTGGCGTATGTCTTGCGCACGCGATCGTAGATCGGCGAGGCGAACAGTTCGGACGGCACGACGACGTTCTGCATTGCACTCGTCTCGACCTCGATGACGCGAACGCGCAACGCTTCCCCATCCGCCTCCGGCTCGAGCTTGAAACCGTTCGGATCGGCAGACGCGATTGCCTTCACCGCCTCCACGGGAGAGGCTGCCTCGGACTCGACGAGCCGGTGGGAGAGGACAAAGTCTGCAACCGGTGGGCCGAAGTCCGAGCGAAGCCGAGCCGCCCACCCGATGTACTCGGTGAGCGTGCGGGCAAACCGCGTGTACCTCGCTTGGGTGAACTTCACCGCGGCATCGCCCCGGGCCTGGATCTTGAGATTTCCGAAGCGCTCGCGGACGAGTAGCTCCTCGAGCTGCGCGTCTTTCTCGAGGTAGTTCTGCTGGTTTCCGAATCGCGCGAGATACAGCGGCGGAACCGCGATGTAGACATGGCCGCGCTCGAAGAGCTCCGGCATGTGCCGGTACAGGAAGGTCAGCACCAGCGTGCGGATGTGCGCGCCGTCGACGTCGGCGTCCGTCATGACGATGATCCGGTGGTAGCGAAGCTTGGCGATGTCGAACTCGTCGCCGATCCCCGTCCCGATCACCTGGACGAGGAGCTGCACCTCCGTGTTCGAGAGAACCTTGTCGATGCGATTCTTCTCGGAATTGATGATCTTCCCACGCAGCGGGAGGATCGCCTGGTTCGACTTGTCGCGCGCATCCTTGGCGGCGCCGCCGGCCGAGTTGCCCTCGACGATGAAGAGCTCGGCCAGCTCGGGATCGCGAACCTGGCAGTCCGCGAACTTCTTTGCAATCTCGCCGCCGAAGGCGCCCTTTCGCCGCGTGAGGTCGCGAGCCTTGCGTGCAGCTTGCCGAGCGCGTGCGGCCGAAATCGCCTTCTGGATGATGCGCTTCGCATCGTTCGGGTTCTCCTCGAGGAACTCGGCGAGCCTCGCGTTCACGGTCGACTCGACGAAACCGCGGACCCAAGGGTTGCCGAGTTTCGTCTTCGTCTGCCCCTCGAACTGAGGGTCTTGCAGTTTGATCGACACAACCGCTGCGAGGCCCTCGCGAACATCCTCGCCCTCGAGGTTGTCCTCCTTCTCCTTCAAGAGATTCAGGTCGCGCGCGACCTTGTTGAGGGTACGCGTAAGGGCCGCGTTGAAGCCGGACAGATGCGAACCCCCCTCGTGCGTGTTGATGTTGTTGGCGAATGTGTAGACCGACTCCTGATACGAGGCGTTCCACTGCATCGCGACCTCGATGTTCCCGTCGCCGTTCTCGCCCTCGAAGTAGACGATCCGCTTGTGGACGGGGTCCTTCGTCCCGTTGACGTGCGCGACGAAGTCGCGGATACCGCCCTTGTAGTGGAACTCGACGGTCTCCCCGCCGGCGCGCTCGTCCGTCAAGACGATGCGCAGCCCCCGCGTAAGAAATGCGGTCTCCCGGAGCCGCTGCTGCAGGGTCTCGGCCGAGAACTCGACCTCGTCGAAGACCTCCGCGTCGGGAAGGAAGGAGATCGTCGTTCCCGTCTCCCCCTTCTTCGCCTTGCCGACAACCTCGACGTCAGCGTTGGGAACCCCGCGGCTGAACTCCTGCCGGTAGATCTTTCCGCCCCGACGCACCTCGGCGACCAGCCACTCGGAGAGAGCGTTGACCACGGAAACACCGACGCCGTGAAGCCCGCCGGAGACCTTGTACGCCGCGTCCTCTCCGCCGAACTTGCCACCCGCGTGAAGCTTCGTCAGGACGACCGTCAAGGCCGACGTCCCCTGGTCCTCCATCAAGTCGACGGGGATGCCCGAGCCGTAGTCCCGGACCGTCACGGAGTTGTCCGGATGGAGCGTGACCTCGATCTGGTCGTTCCGCCCCGCGAGCGCCTCGTCGACGCTGTTGTCGACGACCTCGTAGACGAGATGGTGCAGCCCACGCCCGCCCGTCGAGCCGATGTACATGCCCGGGCGAAGGCGAACTGGCTCGAGGCCCTCGAGAACCGTGATGTCCTTCGCTGTATAGGTGGCTTCACTCATGAAAAAAGCCCTGCAAATCGCCTACTTGCGGGCACGAGAAATTCTACCAAAACGAGCGGTCGTCAACGGCGTTCGCGAGACTTGCAGCAACCGTCTTTGCAACGATTTCACGCAGCTCGGGATCGCGAATCCCTCGCGTGAGCGAGTCTGCTTCCGCGCGTTGCTCCGGGCTCGGCTTGCGCGAGGCCTTTCCTCGCCTCTCTGCCGAGGGCGGCGCGCGTTCTGGCAACGGCCCGGCGGCGAAGACAATACGCGGCGGCGCGGCCTCGCCGAGACGGCTCCGGATCTCCTCGGCGCGGCTCGTGAGCTCGAAGGCCCAGATCGAATCCCTCGCATGCACGTGCAACGTGCCGTCCCGTGCGAGGCGGGCAGGCCACGCGTTGCGCGCAATCTCCTCCCCGACCGCGAGCGGCCAGGCTTCGACGAGCGGCTCCATGCCGCTTCCGACCGATCCAAAGCGCGAAAGCTCACGAGCAACCGAATCGCCGACCCGCTCCATCACGCGGCGCGTACGAGACCCGGCGAGACTTCGAGCAGCTGCCCGGGTTCGAGCGGGAGCGCAGCAGCCTCGGTCGCGGTGATCAGCGCCTGGCCCCCTCCGCGGACCCGCTCTGCAAGCACACGTCGGCGTTCCGGATCGAGCTCCGAGAGCACATCGTCGAACAACAGGAGCGGCCAGTACCCGCGGCGCTCGACAATCAGCTCCGCCTCGGCGAGCAGCAGGGCAAGAACGGTGAGCCGCTGCTCGCCCTGCGAGCCGAAGCTCCGCAGATCGCTCGTCCCGCTCCTCAGCGCAACGTCATGGAGATGCGGCCCCGCGCCTGTTGCGCCTCGTTCGACGTCGCGATCGACCCGCTGCTCGAGCTCCTCCAGCGTCGGCGTCTCTCCCTCGTAGCTCATACGCGCGGCCGGCAGCCCGAGCTCGTCGGCGCGGGCGGCGAAGCCCGGCGCCAGAGCGGCGACGATCTCGTGGCGCACCGCAACGAGCTCGGCACCGAGGGACACGGCCTGTTCCGTCCACGGGACGAGCGCCGCCCGCGACGACAACCCGCCGGCAACACGTCGAAGCGCCGCGTTTCGTTGAGCAAGCGCTGCCGCATACTCAGTCGCCACCGTCGCACGTGCCGGTGCAAGCCGCGCTGCGACCCGGTCGAAGTACGCTCGGCGGATGGCCGGGCCTCCTTTCACGACGGCAAGCCGGTCCGGCGTGAACACGAGCGTTGTCACCTCCGTACGAAGCTGCTCCGCAGCTCGAAGCGATGCGCCGTTCAGCTTCGCGCGCTTTCCACGGGCAAGCTCGATCGTCACCTCGAGGTCGAGCTGGGTTCCGCCCCGTTCGCCCCGCACGCCGATGCGCCCGGCGTCCGTTCCGAACCGGACGAGCTGTGCATCGGCGCGCGTACGGGGCGAAAAGCCTTGCGTCCCGACATGGAGAGACTCGAGCAGGTTCGTCTTCCCGGCGCCGTTCGGCCCGACGACGAGCACGAGCGACTGCGCCAGATCGAGCTCGAGTCGCGCGTACGAGCGAATGTTGCGTAACGAGACCGCGCTGACGATCAGCCTGGCAGCCGGATGGGCATGATCAGGTACGTCGGATCGTCCTCGCCCCCCTGGATCACGGCCGGTCGAAGAGGTGAGATCAGCCGGAGTTGAATCTCGTCCGCGGCGATCGACTCGATCCCCTCACGCAAGAAGTCGGCGTTGAACCCGATCTCGAGTGGGTCGCCCGCGAACTGAACCGGCAGCGACTCCTTCGCCTCGCCCACGTCCTGCGTGCGGGCAAATACGGTGAGCTCACCCTCGGCGAAACGGAGCTGAATCGGCGAAGTCCGCTGGACCATCACGCCGACGCGTCGCACGACGTCCAGGATCTCGCCCCGCGGCAGCGTAACCTCGTGCTCGAACCCTTCGGGCAGCAGCTGCTTGTAGTTCGGGAACTGGCCGTCGATACGCCGCGTCGTCAGCCAGGCGTCACCTGTCGCGAACACCACCTGGTTCTCGTGAACCCCGAGCTCGATGGTGTCGCCGCCCTGGGCGATCCGAGCGAGCTCGCCGAGGGCGCGGGCCGGGATGATTGCCTCGAGATCCGGTGCCTCGCCTTCGAGCGGCGTCTCCTTCACCGAGAGGCGATACGAGTCCGTCGCCGCCATGACAAGCTTGCCTGTCTCGAAACGAACGAGGATCCCGGTGAGCACAGGGCGCGACTCGTCACGCGATGCCGACCGAGCCACACGCGACACGGTGTCGAGAAGCGAGTCCCGGTCGACCGTGAAGGTTCCCACCGCATCGAGATCCGGCAACCGCGGGAAGTCCTCGGCTGCATACGTGTTCAGCGTCGCGCTCGACGGCCCGCAGGTGACGTGTACGACGTTCTCCTCCGCCTTGTGCTCGATCGTCACCTCGTTCTCCGGGAGCAATCGCACGAGATCGACGAGCAGCCGTCCGGGCACGACCGCAGCGCCCTCGCCCTCGACCTGCGCCTCGAGTGACGACCGCAGCGAGAGCTCCATATCCGTTGCGGCAAGGTTCAGGCGGCCGGCTTCCGCTCGAAGGAGCACGCCCGAAAGGATTTGGACATTTGCGCGTGTGGAGACGGCGCGGGCGACCACACCCAGCCTCTGAGCAAGGTCATCGCGCTGACAAACGACTTTCATCCCCGTCCCGACCATGGTGTTTGCTTCCTTCATTTAAGAAACCTCGTTGTAGTCGTAGGGGCTGTGAACACCGTGGAGGACGGTTCCCAGGCCTTTGTCCGAGCCATTCTCGCAGGGGACGCAGACAGTGGACAGAAGGTATGCATCAACAAGGTTCGGGTCTTAACGGACCTGCTTCACACGAGCGGTCAGTTCTTGCACAAGGTTGTAGACAGACCTGTCCTCACGGATCAGGCGGGCGATCTTCGAGGTCGCGTGGATCACCGTGGTGTGGTCGCGGCCGCCGAATTCCTTGCCGATCTTGGGCAGTGAAGAGTCCGTCAACTCTCGCGACAGGTACATCGCCACCTGGCGGGGATAGACGATGTTCTGGGACCGTCTGTCGCCGCAGAGCTCGTCCATGCTCAGCTGGAAGCGTTCTGAGACGAGCTCCTGAATTCGGCGGATCGAGACCTCTGCGGCTTCGCCCTGCGGGAACACGTCCTTGAGGACGTCCTCCGCGAGCTCTACGGAGAGCGAGCGCCCGGTCAGAGAGGAGAACGCGACAACGCGTGTCAGCGCGCCTTCGAGCTCCCGGATGTTCGTGGAGATGCGCGACGCGATGAAGGAGAGGAGTTGCGGATCCGGAACGTGGATACCGTCGGTCTTCACCTTCTTGCGCAGGATCGCGATGCGCGTCTCGAGGTCAGGTGGCTGGATGTCGGTGATGAGGCCCCATTCGAACCGAGACCGCAGCCGCTCCTCGAGCGTCGCGATGTCACGCGGAGGGCGATCGGAGGACATCACGATCTGAGAGCCCGCCTCGTAGAGCGAGTTGAAGGTGTGGAAGAACTCCTCCTGGATCCGCTCCTTGTGCTCGAAGAACTGGACGTCGTCGACGAGGAGTAGGCCGTAGGTGCGGTAGCGCTGCTTGAACCCTTCGATCCGCTTGTCGCGCAAGGAGTTGATGAAGTCGTTCATGAACGTCTCACTCGTCACGTACTTGACGGACAGATCGCTGGAGTGCTCGCCGACGTACTGCGCGATCGCCTGCATGAGGTGCGTTTTGCCGAGACCCGTGCCGCCGTAGATGAAGAGTGGGTTGTAGGCCTGGGCCGGTGCCTCGGCGACGGCGAGCGCGGCGGCGTGGGCGAAACGATTCGACGATCCGATCACGAAGAGGTCGAAGGTGTACTTCGGGTTCATCCCGGAGTCCCCAGAGCCGATCCCGGTGCGCCTGGGCGCTTCTGCGGGCGCAGGGGTGTCGATCAGGAGCCGCTCCGTGACGGAAAGGGCGACGCGCCGCTCCTGGCCGGTCACGTCTCGGAGGGCAGCGCCGATGAGGCCGAGGAAGTGCCCTTCGATCCACTCCCGGGTGAAGTCGTTCGGGACGCCCAGTACGAAGGCGTCGTCCGAGAGCTCGGCGCCCTCCGCCTCGGCGAACCACGTGCGGTATGTGGTCTCGTTCAGCGCCCCCTTGAGCCGACCCGCTACCTCGTTCCACAGAGTTTCCGCAGTCAGCTCAATGGGGCGATTCACGCCGCCGTACCACTCCTCTCCGCCTCGGGGACGGCGAGCATACCAGCGTGTTCTCGGAGCTACAACGGGTGGAAACTGGGGATGAAAAATAGGGGTTTTGCAGGAATTTCTCTCCCTCCACACGACTCTCCACACCTGTGGAGGAAACGTGACTCTTCGTCACATTTGGAGGCACTTCGCACTAACGGGGCTGTGGACAACTCTGTGTACCGACCCTCCTCTATACTGGCCGTTCCATCGCCCCACATTGGGGCAATTTCCTCCTTCTTCGACCTCGTGAAAAGGACCTACCAGCCCAACGTGCGCCGGCGAAAGCGACGGCACGGCTTCCGTGCCCGCATGTCGACGCGCGCAGGCCGCGCGATTCTCAAGCGCCGCCGCGCGCGGGGCCGGCAGCGCCTCTCCGCGTAACAGGGTGCAACGTCGGCATCGCCTGTCTCGCTCGCGAGACTTCGACGCCGTCTACCGTCATGGCCGCTCCACCTCGACGCGTTTCCTTGTTCTCTACTGGTTCGAGCGTGACGACGACGTCGACGAGCCGCGCCTCGGCCTCGCGGTGCCGAAGGCGGCCGGGAACGCAGTGGCTCGCAACCGGATCAAGCGGCAGCTTCGGGAGACATGGCGCAAGAGGCTCGACGCTATCCCCTCCGGCCGCGACTACGTTTTGATCGTGAGACCTGGACTTCCGGACGCCGTCGAGGCCAACGGTTTCGACTGGCTCGGCGAGCGAGTCGACGAAGTGCTGCGGAAGGCCACGGCGTGAGATACCTCGGCTACCTGGGTGTCGCCGCGATCTGGGTGTACCGGCTCACGCTCGGGCCGTTCCTCGGCGGGCAGTGCAAGTACCACCCGTCCTGCTCGCAGTACGCGATCGACGCCTTCAAGGAGTTCGGGCTCTTCAAGGGCGCCGTTCTCGCCGGTTGGCGGCTGCTCCGTTGTAATCCCTGGAGCCGCGGCGGAGTCGACTACGCACACGACCAGACGGTGTTCTCGTGATCGTCGCCGGCATTCTCACACCCCTCGAGGATCTTCTCCGCCACATCCTCAACGGGCTGCACTCGGTCGGCCTGCCGTGGGCGTGGGCGATCGTCTGTCTGACCATCATCGTCCGGATGTTGCTCGTGCCGCTGACGGTGCGGCAGATCCACTCGATGCAGAACATGCAGGCGCATGCGCCCCGGATGAAGGAGATCCAGCGCAAGTACAAGGGCGATCGCCAGAAGCTCAACGAAGAGCTGATGAAGTTCTACAAGGAGAACAACATCAATCCGGCGTCGTCGTGCCTTCCGCTCCTGGCGCAGATCCCGGTCTTCATCGGCCTTTTCTATACCCTCCGCAACTTCTCGAAGCATCCTCCGCCGGGAGACCTTTCGTGGCTGCATTTCGTCCCGAACATCGCCGACAAGGCGAGCGCTCACTGGTCGGGCTGGGTGCTGATCGTCGTCTACGTCGCGAGCCAGTTCGCCTCGACGTACTTCATGTCGGGGACGATGCAGCAGTCGCAGCGAGTGCTGATGATGATCCTGCCGTTCGCGTTCATCCCGTTCATCATCCACTTCCCCACCGGCCTCGTCCTCTACTGGATGACGACGAACCTCTGGACGGTGGGACAGGGTCTGATCACGCGCCGACTGATCCCGAAGGTTGCTGCCCCGGCACTGCCGACCAGGCGCTCATCGCGGACGCCGCCGAAGGAAGAGGCTGAGGCTCCGGCACCTGCAACCGCGGCTGCGGCCGCGCCCGCCCCGAAGCCGACCGGCCAGCCGCGTCGAGTCAAACGCAAGAAGAAGAAGGCGCGCCGCTGATGGAGGTGCAGGTCGAGGCGAGCGGCGAGACCGTCGGCGAGGCGAAGTGGGCCGCGCTGCGCGAGCTCGAGAAACGACAGCCGGGGCTCGACAAGACCGCTGTCCGCTTCCAGGTCGTGACCGAGGGTGAGCGCGGCCTGCTCGGAGTTGGTTACGCACCCGCCCGCGTCATTGCCACCGCAGAGGCCGACGCGCCGGTCGCACGCGCTGAGCCGCACGGCGAAAGCCCGCTGGCGGCGGAAGCGCGCGACTTCGTCGCCCGCATCATGGAAGGAATCGGTGTTCCCGGTCGGGTCGACGTCGAGGAGGACACGGAGATGATCACCCTCTCCTGCGTGGGCCCCGACCTCGGCATCCTCATCGGCCGGCACGGCCAGACGATCGACGCCGTGCAGTACCTCACCAACGCCGTCATATACCGGCGCCATCCCGACGATCGCAAGGAGGTCGTCGTCGATGCCGCGGGATACCGAGCTCGCCGACGCACGTCGCTCGAAGCGCTTGCCGTACGTTCGGCGGAGCGTGCGCTTTCCGACGGCGAGCCCGTCGAGCTCGAGCCGATGACGGCGATCGAGCGCAAGGTCGTACATCTACGGTTGAAGGAGTTCGACGGCGTCGAGACCTCGAGCGAGGGGTTGGAGCCCAACCGGTTCGTCGTCGTGCGCCCGTCTGCAAACTCGTCGTCCGCCGATTAGGGGCTTCCTCGACGATTGGCTTGCGGCGGTCGTCGCGACGCCGGGCCTGACTGCGATTCGCGACGTCGCCGACGCGCGGCGCACGCTGCTGGACGACTCGCTGCGCGCGGTCGAAGTGGTACGGGGTTACGACGGACCGATCGTCGACGTCGGCTCCGGCTCCGGCGTCCCGGGCATCCCGTTGGCAGTTTCCCTGCCGACCCGCTCGGTGACGCTCCTCGAGTCGAGCGAGCGCAAGTGCCGGTTCCTGGAGAGGTGGGCGCCGAGGAACGCGACGGTCGTGCGCGGCCGCGCGGAGGAGCAAGGCACGGATGCGTACGGCGTCGCGGTCGCAAAGGCGCTCGCGCCGCCGCCCGTTGCGGCCGAGTGGTGCTTGCCGCTCGTGCGTCCCGGCGGCGCGGCCGTGCTATGGGTCGGTCCCACCGTCGACGCAGACCACGTCGGCCGGGTTGCCGGAAGGCTCGGAGGAAAGCTTATGAGCCTGGAGAAGGGGCTTCTCGTCCTGCACAAGCTCGAGCCCACTCCGCCCGGCTTTCCGCGGCGCACCGGCGTTGCCCGGAAGCGTCCGTTGGGCTGAGTACGCTGGTCCTGTGGCGAGGGTCTACGCGCTCGCGAACCAGAAGGGCGGTGTGGGCAAGACGACCACGGCGATCAACCTCGCCGCGTGCCTGGCCGAAGCGGGCGAGCAAGCGCTCGTGATCGACCTCGACCCGCAGGCAAACGCGACCTCTGGGCTCGGTGAGAGCGCTAACGGCACCTCGACGTACGACCTGCTCGACGGCGTGCCGCTGCAAGAGCTCGCGAAGCCCACGAGATTTCCGAATCTTCATCTCGTCCCGTCGAAGCCCGAGCTTGCGGGCGCGGCGGTCGAGCTGACGCGCCACGACGACGGCGAGACATACCTGCGTCAGGCGCTCAGGTCGGGTGCGGGGTCGTACTCGTTCGTCTTCCTCGATTGCCCGCCGTCCTTCGGGCCGCTCACCGTGAACGCGTTGGCTGCGGCCGACCGCGTGCTGATCCCCGTGCAGGCCGAGTACTACGCACTGGAAGGGCTGTCCCAGCTCGTGCAGTCGATCAACCTCGTCAAGACGCGGCTGAATCCGCGGCTCGCGGTGGGAGGCGTCCTGCTGACGATGGTCGACGGAAGGACGAGGCTCGCCGCCGACGTGGAGGCGGAAGTGCGCCGGCATTTCGGCGAGCTCGTCTTCAAGACCTCGGTCCCACGCTCGGTGCGACTCGCCGAGGCGCCGAGCCACGGCCTCCCGGCAATCGCGTACGACCGCCGCGCAGCCGGGACGGACGCCTACTGGAAGGTGGCGATGGAGCTTGTCGAGCGCGCCTGAGAGAAGGGGCCTCGGGCGAGGGCTCGAGGTCCTGCTCGGCGGCGCGGCCGCATCGGAGCTGGCCGAGCTTCCCGTCGACGCGATCCATCCGAGCCCACGGCAGCCGAGGCGGCGCTTCGATTCGGAGGCCGGCGCAGGCCTCGCGGAGTCCGTTCGCGCGCAAGGTGTCGTCCAGCCCGTGCTCGTCCGTCCGCGCGCGGCCGGCGGCTACGAGCTCATCGCGGGAGAGCGCCGCTGGCGCGCCGCGCGTGAAGCGGAGCTGAGGACTGTTCCGGCCGTCGTCCGCGACGCGGACGACCGCGACACACTGCTGCTCGGGCTCGTCGAGAACGTTGCGCGTGAAGATCTCTCTCCGATCGAAGAGGCGCGCGCGTACGCGGTCGTGCTGGACGAGTTCGGCCTCTCGCTCGGAGAGCTGGCGGAGCGAGTCGGGAAGTCGAAGCCGGCGATCTCCAACCGCGTGCGCCTGCTCGAGCTTCCGGAGGACGTGCTGGGGATGGTCGAGCGGGGCCAGTTGACGGAACGTCACGCGAGGGCGGTCCTGGCCGTTCCGGATCACGAGGGTCGTCGCGCCCTCACGCGGAAGATCGTGCAGAAGGGAATGTCCGTCCGCGCGGCCGAGCGCGCGGCCCGGTGGGCCGGCGCGAAGACGAAGCAGCGACGGCAAGCCGTGAGGCTCGACCCGGCACTAGTTGCTCGGGCGAAGACCGCGGCCGACCGCATCACGGGCTTCTCGAGCCGCATCGTCTCGAACCGGCTCGAGATCACGTTTGCAGACGAGACGGAGCTCGAGGAGCTCGTTGAAGCCCTAGAGCGGGTCGCCACTAACCCTCAGCCGTAACCCGTTCTGCCGGCGAGGCGTTGAACGAGTGAGATGCTGGGCCACTGGCTGACCGACATGGAGTCCCTCGAGGCAATCTCGCAGGACGTCGAAGCGAAGCGGATCTTCCTCCGCATGGCAGCGATGTCACGCGAGGGCCAGATAGGAGCGTTCCTCACAGAACTGGCCAGAGACGAAGACCTGGACGAGGAAACAAAAGGCACCCTCCGGGAGCTAGCGGAAGACAACACGTTCCTGCTGACGCTAGAGGACTATCTCCACCGCACGAGGGTCCTCCACTAGCCAAGGCGCCCGCCGCTACGGCTGGAATCGAAACCGATCCGACGAACATCATCATGGCCGCGAAGCGGCCGGATGTTCGTCGCGAGTGGGCGATCGTGGACTCGAACCACGGACCTCCGCCTTATCAGAGCGGCGCTCTAACCGACTGAGCTAATCGCCCGGGATGGCCGATTGTAGCGAGAGGGGACTTTCACCTATGCTCCGCGACCATCATGGCGACACTGGGCGAAATCATGACCAGGGACGTGCTCACGGTTGAGCCGTCCGATACGATTGGCGAGGCGGCCGAGAAGATGACGAACCAGGGCGTCGGGGCGGTCATCGTCTCCGACTTCGGCCGGATGATCGGGATCTTCACGGAGCGCGACCTGATGCGCGCGGTTGCCGGGCGGGTTCACTCGAGCGAAGCGCGCGTCCGGGAATGGATGACGCCGGATCCGATCACCATGACCGAGGACGCCTCCATCGAGGAGGCCGGCGAGACGATGGTCGAACGTGGCTTCCGGCACATCCCGGTCGTAGCCGGTGAGCGGGCAATCGGCATCGTCAGCATCCGCGACGTCGCCGAGTGGCGCTTGAAGCACGCCTGAAGGCGCTGTCGGACCGAGGTTTCGGCGAGGTAGCGCTGAGCTACCATCAGAGCGACCGATGCAGGAGATGCAGATCTACGGCGTGAGCTTCGATCTGGTCGGGAAGCAGCCGATCGTTCTCCTCAAGACTGCCGACGGAAACAAGTTCTTGCCGATCTGGATCGGTCATCCCGAGGCCGCGGCGATCTTGATGAAACTGCAGAGCGCGTCGACGCCTCGGCCGATGACGCACGACCTCGTCACCGACATGCTCGAGCAGCTCGGCGCCCAGGTCACGCGCATCACAGTGACGGAATTGCGCGAGAACACCTTCTACGCACAGATCACCGTGCAGCTCGACGGTTCGGAGATCGAGGTGGACTCGCGCCCGTCCGATGCGATTGCGCTCGCGATCCGCGCAGACGCGCCGATCTTCGCCGCGGACGACGTGATCGAGGAGTCCGCGATCGAGTTCGAGGGCGAAGAAGTGACGGAGGAGGAGATCGAGTCGAAGGTCTCCGAGTTCAAGCGCTTCCTCGACGAAGTGTCACCCGACGAATTCGCCGTCGAGCCCGACGACGACTGACGGCGCGAGGCGCCTTAACTCTCCTCTCCCCGCTGGACCTCGCGCTTCGTCAGGTCGAGGATCTCCTCGAACAGCTCCTGTAGGCCGTCCCTCGACAGCGGCCCGCGGTTGGCTCGCTGGAGGTATTGCAGCATCCACTCTTCGCGTTCTGGATCGACGAAGCCGATGCCTCGCGACTCCTTGTACCGCTTCAGCCTGGCGACGAGTCGCAGTCGCGCGTTGATCGCATCCACGATTGCGCGATCCGTATCGGAGATCTGCTGGCGCAACTGGTGGATGAGGGGATCGTCGGTCGTCACGGGCGTCCGGGCCACCTCAGCTTGACGGGTTTGTCGAGTCGTGGCAGCACGATCAGGCGAAACGGATACGTCACGCGAGCCTGGACCGGTTCGCCGAGCGACGGCGTCCGCTCGTGCACGACGACCTGTACGCGATCGTCATTCTCGGCGACGCGGACGACGTTCAGGACATAACCCGTGCTCGAGCGAGGGCCCGTCGCGACGAGGTAGGCGACGTTGTTCTCGAAGTCGATCCGCGGAACGTGGATCCGGCGGCCCGGGTTGTTTCGCTGCAGCACTTCGATCAGCTTGGCCCGGTCCTCGAAGGTAGCCACGGTGATGTGCGTGAATTCGAGCGGGCCGACGCTGCGCGTGAGATCCACATAGCGCACCGGCCGCGAGTTGTCGCTGCAACCGACGAGCGCGAGAGCGACCAAGACGCTAATACACGTAGACCGTCTGGCCGTACGGCGTCGTCGCGTACAAGAGCGGGGCGAGCCACATCGGGACGCGAACGCAGCCGTGGCTTGCGGGGTACGGCGGGACGGACGGATTGCCGTGAATGGCATAGCCACCCGTGAAGTACATAGGGTCGTACAGCGTTCCGAGCGGGCTAGGGTCGAAGCCGGTGACCTTGCGGTAGACGGAGAACCGTCCGACGGGGGTGAACGTGCCGGGGAGGCCCGCGGTGGAGATCGGGACGACGAGCGCGACTCGCCCCCCGCGGACAAGGAGCAGAACCTGGCGGCCCTTGTCGATCTCGAGGTGGTCGGCGGGCCCGAGGTATCGAGGCTGCGGAGCCTTCGCAGCGGCAAGAGCCCGCCAGAACCGGCGGTCGGCGACGCCCGTTCGTGGCAACCCGTGAACCTTCTGGAACGCGTAGACGGCGTCGAGCATCCGACTGTCGAAGGCCGTCCCTCCAGGTGCCGCGTAGTGCAGAGCTCGCAACCGGCGGCCGAGGTCGGCGATGGCCGCGCCGCGAAAACCGTACGCGAGTCGCGGCAGCAGGACCCGTGCGCGGAGAGTTCGGACGACACGACCGTAGCCGTCGGCGGGGACGGTCTCGATGCGGACGGTGTAGTTCGCCACCCGCCGCGTGTCGAGCTTGATCCGCACGCGACTCGAGAACGTGCGGCTGACGATCGGCCGGACACCTCGTCTGATCGTGACGGTCAGCCGGCCCGAGGTAGCGGGCACGAGCCGAGCGACGACGTAGTACGGGCTTCCCCGGGCTGCGCTTCCGGTGAATGCAGTCACGAGCTTCGGCACCACCCGAACCGTCACCGGCGTCGAGCTCCCGCGGACGCTTTGTGCGACGTAGGCGCCGGGACGGCGGACGCGCGCTCGCAGGACGTAGCCGCCGTTCGCCCGCGTTCGGGTCTGCGCCAGCCGACCTGTGGGTCCGACGAGCGCCACGCGCACGCCGCGTTCGGACGGAACGACGCGGCCTCTGAAAATCGAGCGTCGTGCGTATCTGACGGCGCGGCTCGGCGCAGCGAGGGTCAGTGCTGACGCTGTCACCGAGATCGACTCCGTGCTCGTCTGGCCGTCACTCGACTGTCCCGCGAGCGTTGTCGTCCATCGGCCGGCCGCGAACGTGTGCGCGGTCGTCGGCCCGTCCGCGGAGGCACCGTCCCCGAAGTCCCAGTGGTACGACACGGCATCGCCGCTCGCAGTGAAGCTGACGCCGAGTGGTGCCGGGCCTCTGACGGGCGTTGCCTGGATTGACAGGACCGGAGCGGCTGCCGGCGCGGCCGGGACGAAGATCAGTACGGCGACAGCGCAGACCAGGCCACGACGCACAGATGGAGGATATTCTCGGTCTCGGACTTTCCCGCCACGGCGAGGGTCAGCGCGAGGGCGTTGAAGAGACCGTGGACGATCATTCCCGGGTACACGCTGTCGACTCGGCTGCGCAGGTAGGCAAGCCCGCCGCCGAAAGCGGCGAGTAACGGAAAGGCGTTGAGGAGCCCGTGCGCGAAGCCGAAAGCGAGCCCGACGAGCACGATGGCGGTCCAGCGTCCGAACGGAACGAGCAGCGAATACCCGAGGCCGCGGAACGTCAGCTCCTCGATGATCGGCGCGACGATCACGATCACGATGCCGTTCGCGACGTAGGCCGCGGCATGGTTGGGCTCCCAATGATCGGGCGTGACGCCCTGCTCCTGTCCTGGGTGGAGGACGGGGTTCAGGAGGTAGCTGAGGATGAGCATCCCGATCCCGATACCCACGCCGATCCCGGCCGCAAGTCCCCACGACGTCGGTCGGCGTAGCGCGAGCAGTTGACGACGATTGCCGAGACCGGCGACCGCGTACACGATCAGTCCGATGATCGCGAACTGGATCAGGTTTCCGATGACGGTCGACCATTGGTAGAGGAGGTCCTTGGGCGGCTTGCCTTCGGTGAAGCGGGAGGCGTAGCTCAGCGACGCGAACGCGAGGACGAACGCCGTCCACGCAGCGAGGGGCGACCTCACGTCAGCGCCGCGATTGCCGCAGAGACGGGCGCCGGCACGAAGCGAATCCCGGCCGCCCGCGCCGCGATCTCGTCCGCCTCGTCGTCGCCGATGTGCACGACGCGGCCGGGCTCGACACGAAGCTCCTCGAGCGCACGCACGAAGCCGTCCGGTGCCGGTTTCTCTGCGGCGTGGACGATGACGCGGAAGTACTCGGTCAGGCCGACCTCGACGAGAAGCTTCCTCAGGCTGAGGTCCCAGTTCGCGACGACTGCAAGCTCGAGCCCGAGCGCTTGCAGGCGTTCGAGTGAGTCCCTGACCCCGTCGAGGACGTCGAAGTGCATCGCGCCGGCGTAGACGGGGGCGAACTCGGCTGCGTCGAGGTCGGCGCCGACCGAGTCGAGGAAGACGCGTGCACAGTCCTCCTGAAGGCGTGCGAGCCCTTCCTCGCCGTACCCCTCGCTCGTATGCGCTCGGTAGTACGCAACCTCCTCGCGGAAGCCCGCGGCGACCACGTCGCACGACCGGGCGGCGCCGCGCGCCGCGAGCGCCTCGGACAGTGCGGGGATGGGGTCGGCAAGCGTCACCAACGTCCCGTACGCGTCGAGCGTGACGGCGTCGAGCTCCGCAGCGTTCACGCCACCCACTGCCACAGCGCCCACTGGGCGACGGCTATGCCGAGGAAGATCGCACTGCACCCGACGACGGCCGCGTGCGCCCGAGGCCGGCCGTCCGTCAGGGCAGCAAGGGCGAGGAAGAAGGGGAAGATCACGAGGCCGAACCGCGGCAGCGACAGGAGCGGCCACCGGGAGCTGGGATAGCTCAGCGGAATCGCGAGGCTGACGGCTGCGTAGAGACCGTACGGCGCGCCGAAGCGGCGCCAGGCGACGACGGTCAGGGCGAGAAAGAGGAGCAAGAAGACCGCCGCCTGCAGGTTCTCCGCTGCTGCGTGCCGCGCCGAGACGCCCGCCACGTGTGTCCCGTGGCCGACGACGAACTGCTCGAGGCCGTGCCAGCCGGCCACCAGTCCGTCCCAGAGGCCGCCGAACGGTCCAGCCCGAGAAAAGTGCCGATGCCAACGGTCCTGCGCGTCGGTGAAGGCGAAGGGGTCGTCGAGCTGCTGCCAGAGAACGAGGGGATAGATCGCCGCAACCGGAATCGCCAGCGCCAGCCCACCGAGCGCGCGCACCCGGGCGCGGTTTCGCCAGGCGAGGATCGCCAGTGCCGGTAGCAAGGCCAGCCCCGCCGCGCGCGTGAGGATTGCAAGGCCGGTGACGAGCCCCGCCGCCGCGAACGAATTTCGCTCCGCGAGCACGAACGCGGCGAGCACGAAGAACAGGAAGAGCGACTCGCTGTAGACCGCCTGAAAGAAGAGCGCCATCGGAAACAGGGCGAGGTACAGCACGCTCCGCCGCCCTCCGTCGGCGCCGAGCTTCCTCTCCGCGAGCTGATACAGCAACACGAACGACGCCGCCCCTGCGAGCAGCGAGACGACGAGACCGGCGAGGATGTAGTGCCCCGCGAAGCCGCGTCCGAGCCCGGCAACGACCGCGGGGTAAAGAGGATGGAACGCCGCAGAAGCGTCGTCGTAGCCGTTCTGCGCGATTCGGAGGAAGAAGTCGCTGTCCCATCGCGCCCAGACATCCGTTGCGTAGCCGAGGTCGTGCAGTCGCGAGGTGTCCCAGCGGTCGGCGTTCGGGTTGCGATTCGGCTCGAAGAAGTAGAGGGCGAAGATCGCCCCGCCCCAGATCGCGAGCCGACTCCAGAGATAGATGTCGAGCGCGGGAGCCCAAGCATGCCTTTGACCCACGCGCACGGCGCCCTGATCATAGGCTGATGGCTCGTACCTTCTCGGTCGAGGAAGCTAATGCCGCGGTCGTCGAGTTACGTCCGATCGTCGAGCAGATGGTGCGACACGGTCATAACCTCGCCGCAGCGCAACGCCGGCAGGCCGAGCTAGTCACCCGTATTGCCGGCAACGGAGGCGACATGGCGCCGAGCGACCTGCGGGAAGCTGCGGCGACGATCGAGAGTGAAGCCGCGGCGATCGCGAAGTGCGCCGATCTGATCGACGCGGCCGGCGCGCAGATCAAGTCGCTCGAGGAAGGTCTGCTCGATTTCCCCGCCGTTCGCGGCGACGAAGTGGTGCTTCTTTGCTGGAAGCTCGGTGAGGACGAGATCGGCTACTGGCACGGCGTCGACGAAGGCTTCGCAGGGCGCAAGCCTTTGCCGCTGTGACCGACGGAAATCCGCCCGCTTCGCGGGCATGATGATTTCCGTCGGAGGTCCTACCGGCCGGAAAGCGCCCGCAAAGAACGCGGCCCTGTCTGTCGAATAGAGGCCCGTGCTCTTCTGGCACCGGTTCATCATCGTCGCCGTTGTCCTGATCGCGACCGTCGTTGCCGCACGGCTGATCGACCGCCGTATCGCGAAGCGCGACCTGCCGCCGGAAGCGATGACGCGCTACCGGATTCTCCGACGCACCGTGACGACCGCGATCTTCTTCGTCGGCGTTCTATCCGCGCTGCTCGTGATCCCGCAGGTTCGCGCCGTCGCCGGCGGCCTGCTCGCGTCCTCTGCCGTCGTGGGGATCGTCGTCGGCTTCGCGGCGCAAAGCACACTCGGAAACTTCGTCGCCGGGATCCTGATTGCGTTTGCGCAGCCCGTCCGCCTGGGGGACGAGGTGACGATCGGGGAGACGGAAGGCGTGATCGAGGAGATCGGCCTGACCTATACGTTCGTCCGAACGCGCGACGACGATCGGCTCGTGATTCCGAATGAGCAGCTGGCCTCGGATACCATCCGCAACTCCACGATTCGCAGTCGAGAGAAAGTCGCCGAAATTTCTGTTCGGGTTCCGCTCGGTAAAGATCTTGGCGCGGTCGTGGACCGGCTGCGGACGGTTGCGGACGACGCGGATGTCTTCGTCGCCGATCTGAGCGACGCCGCCACGGTCGTGGTCCGTGTGCCCACGCCTGACGAGCCCGCCGCCGACCGGCTCGAGCATGAGCTCCGGCTGCGCGCCTATGAAGCACTGCGCGCGGAAGGCGTCTTCGCGTGAGCCCGGACCGGCGTGGCCCGCGGGCCGGCTCCCGCCGCGACGCCGACATCCCGATTCCGAACGGGAGCCGGAGGCGCCGCCGCAAGCGGTTCAGCCGTCGTAAGCGCTTCGGACGGATCGTGTGGGCCGCGCTCCTGGTCCTGCTGCTCGCCCTCGTCATCTCCGGCTTCACGGGCGCCGCGGTCTGGATGTCGAGCTGCGACCTCAGCTCTCTGCGCCCCGTGAACGTCGGCGAGAACTCCTTCGTGTACGCGGCGGACGGCTCGCTGCTCGGCTCGATCCCGGCCGTCAAGAACCGTCAGCCGGTGACGCTCAGCGAGATGAGCAGGTGGGTGCCGATGGCGACCGTGGCGATCGAGGATCGCCGCTTCTGGACCCACGGTGCGCTGGACTACCCGGGGATCGTGCGCGCATTCTTCGCCAACATCAGAGCCGGGCACGTGGTGCAGGGCGGCTCGACGATCACGCAGCAGCTTGCGCGCAACCTCTACATCAAGCAGCCATCGCAAAATTTCGGCCGCAAGGCGACCGAGGCATGCCTGGCGATCAAGCTCGCCCGCGAGCGTTCGAAGCGCTGGATTCTGCAGGCGTACGTGAACCAGGTCTTCTACGGGAATCGGGCGTACGGGATCGAGGCCGCGGCGCAGACGTACTTCTCGAAGCGTGCGCGGCATCTCACGCTTCCGCAGGCGGCGCTGCTCGCCGGCCTGCCGCAGGCGCCGTCTCTCTTCGATCCGTTCGAGCGACCCAAGCAAGCCCTTGCGAGGCGCGACGAGGTCTTACGCGCGATGCTCGCGAACGGGTACATCACGCGCAAGCGCTATCTCGAGACGCGCGCGGACCGTGATCTGCATCTACGGCCCGGGAAGCTCTACAGCCGAATCCGCGAGCCGTACTTCTTCGACTACGTCCGCGCCGAGCTGACGAAGAAGTACGGGCCGAGGACGGTCGCATCGGGCGGGCTCCGGGTCTACACGACGATCGATCCGCGCCTGCAGCGCTTCGCCCTCGATGCGATCAAGGAAGTCCTCCCGTATTCGACCGACCCAGCCGCCGCGATCGTTTCGATCAACCCCGTGAACGGGGCGATTAGGGCAATGACCGAGGTGAGCCCCGGCAACCCGAAGAACCAGGTGAACTTCGCGTCTTCCGCCCGCCGCCAACCGGGCTCGACGTTCAAGACGATCGTGCTCACTACGGCTGTCTCGAAGGGAATCAGTCCCTCGACCACCTATCTCTCGGCGCCGTTCAAGTACGACCCCTCGGGGATCGGCTCATGCGACACCACCCCACCGACCGCGTGGTGTCCTGAGACCTATGACCACACATACGCGGGGCCGATCTCGATCGAACGGGGAACGCTTCGCTCGGACAACTCGGTGTATGCGCGGCTGTCGCTCGACGTCGGTCCCGACAGCATCGCCGCGATGGCCTACAAGCTCGGCGTGCGCACCGATCTCCACGCGCGCGAAGGTGTCTACGTCCCGTCCATGGGCCTCGGCTCACGCGTCATCACGCCGCTCGACAATGCCTCGGTCTACTCGACTCTCGCCGCAGGCGGGATCTACTCGAAGCCCATGGCGATCCGCAAGGTTGTCCTCGCCGACGGGAAGGTCGACACGGAGTCCGGGTGGGGCGTTCCGCAACGGAAGCGCGTGATCGCCGATTGGGTCGCGGCCGAAGTCGTGCGGATCCTGAAGGAGAACATGACCTCGGGAACCGGCGTCGGCGCGTACTTCACGCCCGAGTCCGCCGGGAAGACGGGGACGACCGATGACTACACGGATGCGTGGTTCTGCGGCTTCACGCCCGCTCTGGAGGGGACCGTGTGGATCGGTTTCCCGAGCGGCGAGATCCCGATGCAGTCGGTGCACGGCATCTCCGTCTCCGGGCCGACGTTTCCGGCGACGATCTGGAAGCTCTTCATGGAACGGGCGGTGGACTACGCGCCGTACCCGACCGAGTTCCCGACGCCAACCACTTCCCCGGTTTGGCGGACGCCCTCGTTGAAGTGGGCGATGTCGAGCGGCTCCAGCTCCTACGACAGCTCCTCGAGCTCCGGTTACTCGGATCAGTCGCCTCAGCCGTAGCGTCGCGCTCCGCGCTGCGGCCGTAGCGACGCCCGTCTTTCTCGCCGCTTGCGTGGTGCCCGACGGCGGCCTGCTCCGCGCTGCGCGCTATCGCGATGTACACCTGTACCAGGGCTTCGCGGACGCGGTCTTCGACGGCCGCGTGCCCTATCGCGACTTCTTCATGGAGTACCCGCCCGGCGCGCTTGCCGCGTTTCTGCCGGCTGCGATTGCAGGCGATGCTCATTACAACGCCGCCTTCAAGGTGCTCATGACGCTGTGCGGGGTTGCGACCATCTTCCTGGTCGCGCTCATCCTTGCGCGGTTGGGTGCGTCCGCGGGCCGCCTCTGGACGGCCGTCATGCTCCTGGCGCTCGCGCCGATCGCGCTCGGCCCGATCTCCCTCAACACCTACGACGCGTGGCCGGCCCTGCTCACGGTTGCGGCGCTCTTCCTGCTTCTCGCCGGTGCGCCCGTTGTCGCTCTCGCGCTGGTGGGAGTTGCGTTCGCTGCGAAGGTCTACCCCGTCGTCTTGCTGCCGCCGGCGCTGATCTTCGTCTGCCTGACAGCCGGCCGGAGAGTCGCAGCGTGGTGCGCCGCCGCATTCGCCGTCGCCGCCGCAGTGATCGTCGTCCCCTTCTTGGCGCTCGCGCCGCACGGCCTCGCGGAGAGCTTCCGGGCGCAGGCGGCCCGCGGCCTGCAGGTGGAGAGCGTCGGTGGGTCGTTGCTGGCGGTTGGGGATCGGCTCGGTTTGTATGACGGGACCGTCGTGCACCGCACGGCGCCGGCGATCTCCTACGAGCTGGTCGGGTCGCTGCCGGACGCGCTCGCAGTCCTGAGCTCGGTTGCGCAGGTCGCCGCGGTTCTCCTCGTTGCGATGCTCTATCTGCGTGCCCGCAACGGCGCCTGGCTGCTGGCAGTGTCGTTCGCCGCCGCGGTCGCTGGGTTCCTCGCCTTCACGCGTTTCTTCTCGCCGCAGTACCTCGTGTGGCTTGTGCCGTTCGTCGTGTTCCTCGAGCCGTTGGCATGGGTCGTCGCAGGCATTGCGCTCGTCCTCGCACAGGTCTGGTTCTTTCACTACTCCGACGTTTTCGCTCTCGGCGGTTACGTCTGGCTCGTCTTCGTCCGCGACCTGCTCGTCTTCGTGGTGTTCGTGCTGGCGGTCCGTGGGCTACGACGGCGTGCGGTGGAAGACGAGGACCCCGTCCTGCTCGAAGACGAGCTTCCACTCCGGGTTCCGTCGTAGCGCAGCGAGCTGCACCGCTGTCGGGACCGGCGCGTACCGGTCTGCGTATCCAGGCTGCGTCTCGTCGGCGGCGACCCAGGTCGCCTCTTCGAGGAACGGGAAGCTGAGGTACCGCCGGCGCGCGGACAGGTGCGCGCCGAGGGTGTTGGTCGCGCTCACGACTGCGTTGTCCGGAATGAGCTTCAGGGCACGTTCGGCGATGCGGTCGTGCTCCGACACGCGCGCCGCCGTCGCCAGAAAGCGCTGCCCGCCGGGGACGTGTCGCCAGCCGGGAATCGGCCCGAGCCAGTAGTTGCACGCGAGCGCTGCGACCACGACGATCGATGCTGTCGGCAGCCACCGAAAGCGACGCAATCGCTTGGCGCCGAAGACGGCAGCGACGACGAGGGGCGGGATGAGCCCGGCCGTGTAGTGGAAGTGGATCGACGTCTGCGTCGTCGTCGCCGACAAGAGGTTGATCGCGAGCTCCGGCAGAGCGGCGATCAAGACGAGCGGTGCCAGGAGGCTCAGTGCTGCCAGGGGTGCCACGAGCTGCAAGAGGAAGCGGAGGTCGCGCCCGCTGAACGCAGCGTCGATGATCCTCTGCGGGTCGGTGAACGCGGTCTCGGCGATTCCTCCGGCCGATCCGCCGACCTCGCTGTAGCGCCCGTAGAAGTCCGACTCGGCGCCCGCGTTGTAGTGCGGGATGACGACGCCGATCGCAATCGCTGCCCACAGGCCGCCCAACGCGGCGATGACGGCCCCGGCGAGCGGTCGACGGTGCGCGAGCCCGTACCAGATCCCGAAGCCCGCGACGACGAGCGAGATCTCCTCTTTGCACGCAGACGCTGCGATCGCGAAGGCTGCGAACGGCAAGAGGCGGTCCTCGTCGAGGTACCAGACGGCGAAGAGGAGCAGCGGCGTGGCGAGGGCGACCGGATGGAACTCGTTGAGCGTCAGCCAGCCGGTGGCGGGATAGAAAAGGTACGCCAGCGCGAAGCCGACCCCCGCCTGGGACGAGGCGAGGTGCTTCCGCGCGAGCCAGAAGACGGGAAGTGCGCCTGCCGCCACCGCGACGGCCTGGACGACGAGCAGCATGTTCGGGCTCGGCCAAAGCCACCAGAGCGGCGCGAAGAGGACGAGGATCGGATCGACGTGCGCACCGAGGCGCGAGATCTGGCTCCCGTGCAGCCCCGTCATCGTCAACGGGTTCCCGTGTGCGGTCGACCAGACGGCCTGGACCATGTTGCCGAGGTCGAACCGGCCTGTGAAGAAGGCCTCGTTTCGGAGCACCGACAGGGCAGCGAAGCCCGCGGCGTAGGCCGCGATCGCAGCGCCGATGAGCACGCTCGGACGGCTGAGAGGTCCGACGGATCTCACGTCAGGCGTTCGATGATGCCGCGCCAGCGCTCCCCGAGCACCGCTTCACTGGCGTGCCGTTCGTACGCGGCGCGACCACCGGCTGCGATGTGACGGCTCAGGTCTACGTCTGTCGCGAGCGTGCGCACGGCGTTCGCGAGCGCGTCCGGGTTGCCCGGTGGGACGAGCAGCGCGCTGTCGTTGTGGACGAGAAGCTCCCGCGCCGCCGACGTGGCACCGGTGACGAGCGGCGCGGCCGAGGCGAGGGCCTGGAAGGCCTTGTTCGGGATCACGCGCTGCGCTTTTCGCGTGGTGCCGAAGATGCCGAGCGCGCAGCCCGCCGCCTGAAGCTCCAGGGGGAGCTGCTCGTACTCGACCCACTGGACGTGATCCACGTTCGACGGCCGATCGTCGAGCAGCCGGGAAAGCTGGCCGCTGCCGACGACGCGAAAGCGGATCTCCGGCGCGAGCCGGGCTGCGCCGAGGATCGTCTCCACACCCTGTAGCGGAATGAGCTTGCCGACGAAGAGCGCGGTGAAGCGCTCGGGCGGCTGCCAGGCCGGACGGAACAACCGCTCCTCGGCTCCGACGAAGCAGGTCTCGACGGCGTCCAGCCCGGCCAGCTCCGCGAAGAACTGCGCCTGCGCCCGGGTGTCTGCAACCACGACGTCGGCCGCCC
The DNA here is from genome assembly GCA_046727655.1 of Actinomycetota bacterium. Lineage (GTDB taxonomy): Bacteria > Actinomycetota > Thermoleophilia > Gaiellales > Gaiellaceae > 3-1-20CM-4-69-9. Next base: position 1,444 of record JBKPDB010000008.1, on the reverse strand, counting down.
TGAAAGCTGCTCGGTCGATCCTCTCGAGCGCGCGCGCCGGCAGCGATGTAGCGCGAAAGCGCCCGCGGTCGCCGACGAGCGTGTCGGCGAGCGAGACGAGTGGGTTGAAGACAACGGGTGTGCCGCGGGCGGCCCGCTTCGCCGCCGGCAGGTCGAACTGCCCCGGGTAGCCGACGATGAACGCGTCGAAGCCGTGCGGCCGTCGCGTGACGAGCCGAGTCTCTGCTTCGACGAGCCTCAGGGCCCGCCCGAGACCTGCGCTCCAGCCGTCGCGCAGTCCCTCCCACACAGGGACGTGTTCCTCGACGACGTCGACTCCCGCCCCGCGCAGGCACGAGATCACCTGGGTGTTGCGCGGATACCCGCGGTCGTAGCTGCCGAAGTAACAGACTCTCAGGAGAGGACTTCGTCCACGAGCAGCTCTGCGCGCTCGCGCTCCTGTGCGCGCTCCTCGTGAAGGCTCGTGATCATCTCGCTGATCAGGCCGAGCGAGAAGAACTGGAGGCCGATCACGACGAGCAGGACGCCGAGCATCAGTAGCGGCCGGTGCCCGATCGCGTGACCGAGGATCTTGACGACGGTGAGGTAGGTGAGGATCGCCGTCCCGCTGAAGCCGAGGATCAGGCCGAGGCCGCCGAACAGGTGCAGGGGGCGGTGCCGGTACCGCCCGATGAAGGACACGGTGAGAAGGTCGAGGAAGCCGCGCAGGTAGCGCTCGATGCCGTAGCGCGAGCGACCGTGCTCTCGCGGGCGGTGATTCACCGGCAGCTCCGCGATCCGGAAACCGCGGTAGTGCGCGAGCACCGGGATGAAGCGATGCAGCTCGCCGTACAGGCGCAGGCCGCGGACGACCTCGGCACGATACGCCTTGAGCCCGCAGTTCATGTCGTGCAGGCGGACGCCCGACAGCATCCCCGTCGCCCGATTGAAGATCCGGGAGAGGATCCGGCGCGAGAGGCGATCGCGACGGTGCGTCTTCCAACCGGAGACGAGGTCGAAGCCCTCGTCGAGCTTTGCGAGCAGGCGGGGAATCTCGGCCGGGTCGTCCTGTAGGTCGCCGTCCATCGTGACGACGATGTCGCCGCGTGCCTGGTCGAAGCCCGCGACGAGCGCGGCCGCCTTGCCGAAGTTACGCCGCAGTCGAACGACACGCACGTTGCCCGCGGCGCTGTGGAGCCGCGTCAGCGCCGCGAAGGTTCCGTCGGTCGAGCCGTCGTCGACGAAGATCGCCTCCCAGGGCACGTCGAGCGGCTCGAACACCGAGCTGAGCTCGTCATAGAGCAGTGCGACGCTCCGCTCCTCGTTGTGCATCGGGACGACGACGGAGATCACGTCGGCGAGGTTATAGCCTGAAACGCATGGCGGAACTCCTCTCGCTCCCCGATGCGATCGCGCAGGTGCTCGCGCGCATCGAGCCGCTCGAGCCCACCGTCGTTCCCGTTAC
>JBKPDB010000007.1:0-4537 GCA_046727655.1 Actinomycetota bacterium | reverse complement strand
GAGAGTGACCATGACGAACTATCCCAGCGACGCCGAGGCGCGCCTCGCGCTGCACGGCGTCGAGCACGCACGCCAGCGAGTGATCGAGCAGATCGGCATGCCGTGGTGGTACTGGTGGGGCCTCGCCGCCTGCTGGATCGGACTCGGCATCGCGGCCGACCTCGCGAACCCGTGGGTGACGCTCGCGGCGACGTTCGCGTTCGGTGCACTCCATTCGTTCGTGTCGTCGCGGTTGCTCGGCGGCCGGCAGCGGACTGGCGACCTGAAGGTTCGCGCCGAGGTGGCGGGACGACGCGCCCCACTGCTCATCTTCGGCTTCCTCGTCGGGCTCGGAGCGGTGACTGTTGCTGCGGCGCTCCTCGCCTACGCAGACGGGGCCGGGCATCCTGCGACGATCGCCAGCGCGCTCGTTGCGGTCGCGATACTGCTGGGCGGCCCGCGCCTCATGGTGGCTATCCGTGGCGATGCGATGCGTCGGGCGGCGGCGGGATGACGGAAGGTGCCAGGTTCGACGAGCTCATCCACCCGGCGACGCGGCTGTCGATCGTGGCGCTCTTGGCGGCGGCCGACTGGGCGGAGTTCGCGTTCATCCGTGATCAACTTGGACTCTCGGACTCGGCGCTGTCCAAGCAACTGGCGACGCTCGAGGAATCCGGCTACGTGACGATCGAGCGACCGCTGAGTGAGCGGCGCCGCCGGGTGCGCGCGCGACTGACACCCGTCGGGCGGCGCCGGTTCGCTGGCCATGTCGCGGCGCTTCGAGGGATCATCGCCAACGCGATCCCGGAGAGCTGACCACGAAGCCTGTTGGAGGCCCGAACCACTACGCGAGTGAGGACCAGAAGCGCTGCAAGACCGGCGCCACCGCCTCCGGGGCCTCGGCCATCCAGCACTGGTTGAGATCGTCGAGGCGCGCCGTCTGGGCACGGAGCCGCTGCGCGACCTCGAACGACATCTCTTCCCATTCGGGCGGGTCTGGCGGCAGCAGAATCAGCCCCTGCGCCGGGCGTCTGCAGCCTGTGGACGCGCTCGGGCCACTCGAACCTCGGGTGAAAGAGGGGTGCCACATCGACTGCGTAGCTGCGCAGCGGAACATCGAGCCTGGCCGTTCTCAAGTGTGCCGGTCACGATTGTCGATTTGCGAGCTTCTCGGTTCGTCGTACAAGTAGGCGGGCCTACCAGCGCCCTACACAATTGGAGGTATGAGATGGCGAAGTATTTGATCCTTATTTACGGCGACGAACAGCAGTGGGACGCGATGTCACCCCAGGAGGAGCAGGAGCTTGGCGAGGCCCACCGCGCCTTCCAGGCTGCGGCGGGCTCGGCGGTCGTCGACGGCCACCAGCTGGAGCCCGCGCCCATGGCGACCAGCCTGCGCACGGATCCCACCGGTCGGCTCACCACCACGGATGGACCGTTTCTCGAGACGAAGGAGGCGGTCGGCGGCTACTACTTGCTCGAGGCCTCCGACCTCGACGAGGTGATCGGGCTCGTCTCACGCCTGCGAGAGGTTTCCGCCGGGCACAGCGGAGTCGAGATCCGCCCGGTGGTCGATCGCGGATGAGCGCTGAGGTCGTTGCGGCGGTCGCGCGGGCGCACCGCAAGGACTGGGCCCGCGTCTTCGCTGCCACCGCGCGCCTGACCCGGGACCTCGATCTCGCGGAGGAGTGCGCCCAGGAGGCGTACGCGCAGGCCCTGCAGACCTGGCCCGAGACCGGGATCCCGGATCGGCCCGGCGCGTGGCTCACGACTGCCGCGAGAAATCGGGCCCTGGACGTCCTGCGCCGAGAGTCAGTGCTGCGCCGGGCCCTGCCCCTGCTCGTTCCGGACGAGTCGGCGCCGGGGCTCGAGGACGGCCTCCTCGATGACGACCGCCTTCGGCTCATCTTCACCTGTTGTCATCCCGCCCTATCCCGCGACGCCCAGGTCGCCCTGACCCTGCGGCTCGTGTGCGGGCTGACGACGGCCGAGGTCGCTCGCGCGTTCCTCGTGCAGGAGCCGACGATGGCCGCGCGGATCACGCGTGCCAAGAAGAAGATCGTCGCCGCCCGTATCCCGTACCGCGTGCCGTCGCCGGACCAGCTGGCAGAGCGCCTTAGCGCCGTACTCGAGGTCGTACATCTGATCTTCACCACGGGCCACACGGCGCCGGTCGGCACGACTCTTGTTCGCGGGGACTTGGTGGAGAGCGCGATCAGCCTCGCCCGCATGCTCCATCTGCTCATGCCGAAGGAGGCCGAGGTGAGCGCGCTGCTCGCGTTGCTGCTGCTGATCGACGCGCGCCGAGACACCCGCCTGGCCGCCGGCGGGCGGCTGCTGCTGCTCTCGGAGCAGGACCGCACGCGCTGGGACACACGGCTGATCGGCGAGGGTGTCGTCCTGCTGACCCATGCCCTGCGCGAGCGGCCACCGACGAGGTTCGCCGTCGAGGCGGCGATCGCCGCCGCGCACGCCGAGGCGCCGACATGGGAGGACACGGACTGGGCGGAGATCGTCGCGCTGTACGACGTCCTGCTCGAGCTGTGGCCGTCGCCGGTGGTCGAGCTCAACCGCGCTGTCGCGATCGGCATGCGCGACGGCCCGCAGGCCGGCCTGGATGCGCTGAGGCCCCTGCTCGCCGAACCCGCGCTCGCGACGTACGGCTACCTCAGCGCCGCCCGCGCCGATTTCTTGCGCCAGCTGCACGAGTGGACGCAGGCCGCCGAGGCGTACGAAGAGGCCCTCGCCTTCACCGACAACGACGTCGAACGCGCCTTCCTCAGTGAACGGCTCGGCGAGGTCCAAACCCACCTCCCAGTCTGAGCGGCCCGAGCATGGAAGCAATCAACGTCGTCAGTGCCGAGAAGCTCGACGGCCGGATCGACGTCGGTCGCGCGCTCGGCTCTGCGGAAACGACGATGTACATCTACGACCTGGCACCCGGCCAGCTCCAGTGCCCGTATCACTACGAATACAACGAGGAATGGCTGCTCGTTGTCGACGGGACGATCGTGCTCCGCGAGCCTGACAGCGAGCGCACGTTGGAACGCGGCGACCTCGTCTGCTTCACGTCCGGTCCCGCCGGCGCCCATCAGATCACCAACCGGAGCGAGTCGCCGGCACGGACGCTGATGTTCTCGAGCTCGCGGGTACCGGCCGTCTCGGTCTATCCCGACAGCAACAAGATCGGCGTGTGGCCCGGCAATGAGGTGGACGCTCTCGTCTTCAGGCGCGAGACAGCCGTGTCGTGGGCGGACGGCGAGGACGGGTTTGACTAACCGTCTAGCAGCCAGACCGAAAGCGCTCGGCGGGCGGACCCCATCCCGCGAAGGCTGGGCGCCCGCGCCAGGAACTCGCCCTCACCCACTGCAAGAGGCAGCCGCGGCAAGCGAGGCAACTCACGGCAACGGATTGTCGCTTGTCTTCGCGGTTTGGCGCTCGGCGGCGACATCGAGCTACGGCCGTCGCTCGACACCTGGTCACCATCTGCCCGGATCGGCGAGGATTCGTGTGACGCGGTGCGCGTTGCGGGAGGTGCGGGACGAGGATCTGGCGGTGCTGTTCGAGCAGTGGGCGGATCCGGTTGCCGCGCACATGGCCGCCTTCACGGCACCGGATCACATGGACCGGGAGGCATTCGAGCGCCGCTGGTCTCGGCTAAGAGCGGACAAGACCGTGATTAACCGAGTCATCGTCGTCGACGGTGAAGTCGCCGGATCGATTGGGTCGTGGGGCGGCCCCACGAGCGCGAGCTCACGTACTGGATCGGCCGCTCGTACTGGGGCAAAGGGATCGCGACCAGCGCCCTCAACGCCTTCTTGACTGTTGATCGGTCGCGCCCGCTCCACGCACGGGTCGCCTCCGACAACGTCGCGTCGCGACGCGTGCTCGAGAAGTGCGGCTTTCGCGTCGTCGCCACCGAACGAGGCTTCGCCGAAGCACGTTCCGCCGAGATCGAGGAAGTGGTGCTGCGGCTCGAGGGTTCCGGTTCCGCCGTCTAACGGCGATCCAGCGCCCGGGCGACCTGCCGTTCGCCCTTCGGCAGAGCCGTCGTTAGCCGACGCGCGGATCGGGCCACGGCGATTCACCGTCGGGGCTCGCAAGCACGACCAGGTAGCCGTCAGGGTCACGCAGCCAGATTTCGCCATGGTCGGGCCCGCCGGGTCCATCAGGCGGATTGCGGTGCGGCGAGAGCACGACGTCGGCACGAAGCCTTGCGGCGCGCTCGACCGCATCGTCGAAATCGTCGACCTCGAACCAGAGCGCCACGCCGTTGCCATACGGCCGCGACGAGGGGTCGCCGATCCTGCCGTGGTGGTGCTCGACGTCGAAGCGGTGCAGCTGCAGCACGAGCGTTCCATCCCGGAGTATGCGTTCGTACTCCTCGCCGCCGTGTCCGGTCTCGCACCCGAGCAGCTCCTCGTACCAGCGGCTGCTCGTGGGAACGTCTGTTACTGCGATCAGAGGCTGCGGGCGCATCGACGTACGGATCTTCTCATGGTCGCGCGTCACGTCATCGATTCGCTCGGTTCGAGCGTCGCCCAAAAGTCGTTGAGCG
>JBKPDB010000006.1:0-9194 GCA_046727655.1 Actinomycetota bacterium | reverse complement strand
GAAGCGGAGAGGGCGGGATTTGAACCCGCGACGCACCTTTCAGCACGTACGCGATTTCCAGTCGCGCTCCTTAGGCCACTCGGACACCTCTCCGTGCTGCGAAGCGGAGAAGGAGGGATTCGAACCCTCGATGGAGGCATTCACCCCCATAACGCCTTAGCAGGGCGCCGCCTTCAGCCACTCGGCCACTTCTCCGCGGCTCCGCGCAGGATAGCCGACCCTCTTCGGCGCGTTTTCGGGCGGGGGGACGGGTTAGGCTCGCGCGCGTGTCTCCCGAGCCCGTCAACGTCTACGACTACGAGCGGCTCGCGGAGAAGACGCTCGACGCGAACGCCCACGCGTACTTCGCCGGCGGCGCCGGCGACGAGGTGACGATGCGGGAGAACCTCGCCGCCTTCGAGCGGCGGAAGCTCCGGCCGCGGGTGCTTGTCGACGTGCGGACGGTCACGACCCGGACGATTGTTCTCGGCACCGAGATCGCCCTGCCGATCCTGATCGCGCCGGTGGCGCTCCAGCGCATGGCTCATCCCGAAGGAGAAGTTGCGACCGCGCGCGCCGCCGCCGCCGCCGGAACGATCATGTGCCTCTCGACGGCGGCAACCACTCGCCCCGCCGAGCTTGCCGCGGCGGCGTCGGGCGGAAGGCGCTGGTTCCAGGTCTACGTCTTCGACGACCGCTCTCTCACAGAGGAGCTCATCGGCGAAGCGGTCGACAACGGCTTCTCCGCCCTCGTCCTCACGGTCGACACGCCGTATCTCGGCCGGCGCGAACGAGACCTCCGCATCGACTTCAAGGTGCCGGAGCACCTGACGATGTCGGGCGACCTCTTCGGCGAAGGGTTCGACGCAGCTCTCAGCTGGCGCGACCTCGACTGGCTCGCGGGCTTCGGGCTTCCCGTAGTCGTGAAGGGGATCCTCACCGCCGAGGACGCGCAACTTGCGTGCGAGCACGGGGCGGGAGCGATCGTCGTCTCCAATCACGGGGGCCGCCAGCTCGACGGCGTCCCTGCGACGCTCGACGCGCTCGAAGAGGTCGTCGAGGCGGTCGACGGTCGCGCCGATGTGTTGCTCGACGGCGGCATTCGCCGCGGCACCGACGTCCTCAAGGCACTGGCGCTCGGCGCGCGGGCAACCCTCATCGGCCGCGCGATGCTCTGGGGATTGGCGGCGCGAGGCGAGGACGGGGTCGCCGACGTTCTGCGGCTCCTACGCGACGAAGTGGAGCTTGGCCTTGCGCTGCTCGGTTGCCCGTCGCCCGCAGAGGTGACGCGCGCGCACGCGACCTAGCTGCTCGTGCGGTAACGGAAGTAGACCGTCCCGTTCCCGAAACGGCGTTCGTCCAGCAACTCGAGGTTCAGGCGCACCTTCTCGGGAAGGGATTTCGTGCCGCCTCCCACCACTACCGGCGCGACGAACAGCTGGAGCTCGTCGACGAGCCCCGCCCTGAACGCCTCAGCCGCAAGCTCGGGCCCGCCGATGAGGATGTCCCGGTCCGCGTTCTCCTTCATCTGGCGCACCGCTTCAGCATCGAATTCCCGCTCGATCCGCGTTCTCGCGGTCGACACCGACTCCAGCGTCCTCGAGTACACCACCTTCTCGGCCGCCTGCCAGATCTCCGCGAAGTCCTGGATGTAGAGCGGCTGGTCGGCAATCCCCGGCGGGCTCTCCCAGTAGGCCATTACGTCGTACAAACGACGACCGTAGAGGTAGGTGCCGACGGGTGCCGCGAGCGTGTTGATGAAGCTGTGCACCTCGTCGTCCGGCTCGGACCAGTCGAACTTCCCCTCCTCGTCCGCGACGTAGCCGTCCAGCGACTCGATCGCCGAATAGATCAGCTTCGCCATCGCGACTCAGTCGTGTACGCGCGCGATGAGCTCGCTTCGGCGCATCACCTTCACTGCGGTGCCGCTCAGCCGGACGTCGTAGCCCGCGTCGCTCGGGAAGAGCACCTTGTCTCCGGGCTCGACTCCGCCGGCGTCGCTGCCGATTGCGGTCACCACTCCCGTCCGGCAATCGGTGTCGCTCGACGCCGGGATGATCAGGCCGAGGTTCGTCTCTGACTCCTCGTCCGAAGGCTGGATGACGACGAAGTCGTCGAGCGGCTCCAGCGAGAGGTCGATGCCGCGGGTGTCGTGCTCCTGCATCGCTGTAAAAGCTACAGGCGCCCGGCCTCGATGATCCGCTCGAGGAACTGTTGCGTCCGGGGCTCCTTCGGCGTCGTCAGGAGCTCCGCAGGCGGCCCCTGCTCCAGGATCACGCCGGCATCCAGGAAGCAAATGCGGTCAGCGATGTCGCGGGCGAAGCTCATCTCGTGCGTAGCGATGAGCATCGTCATGCCGCCGGTCGCGAGCTCGCGGATCACCTCGAGCACCTCGGCGACGAGCTCCGGGTCGAGTGCACTCGTGACCTCGTCCAGCAGCATCATGTCGGGCCGCATCGCGAGCGCGCGGACGATCGCCACCCGTTGCTGCTGGCCGCCGGACAGCCGGTCTGGGTAGTCGTCCCGCTTGTCGGCGAGCCCGAAGCGCTTGAGCAGCGCCGTCGCCTCCGTCTCAGCTTCCGCACGCGGCTTGTGGAGCGCCAGCGTCGGCGCGAGCGTGACGTTCCGCAGCACGCTCATGTGGGGGAAGAGGTTGTACGCCTGGAAGACGATCCCGATGCGCCGCCGGATCCGGTTGACGTCGACGCCGCGAGCCGCGATGTCCTTGCCCTCGACGACGATGCGGCCGCGGTCGATCGGCTCGAGGAGGTTCACGCAGCGCAGCAGCGTCGACTTCCCGGATCCCGATGCGCCGATGAGGCAGACGACCTCGTGCTGGGCGAGCGTCAGGTCGATGCCGCGAAGCACCTCGAGCGTGCCGAAGGACTTGTGCACGTCGTCGAGGACGAGCGCCTCGGCCATTAGACGCCTGCCGCCTGCCGGCGGCGCCGGTCACGCGCGACGAGCCAGTCCGTCAAGCGCGCCAGCGGGATCGTCAGCGCCACGAAGAGCACCGCCGCTGCGAGGTACGGCGTGTAATTGAAGGTCGCCGCTGCGTCGATCTGCGACTGCTTGAACGCCTCCACGGAGCCGAGGAAGCCGACGAGGGCGGTGTCCTTCTGGAGCCCGATGAAGTCGTTGAGCAACGGCGGAATCACGCGCCGCACGGCCTGCGGCAGCACGACCTTGCGCAGGGACTGGGCGTGGGTCAGCCCGAGTGAGCGAGCGGCTGCGTTCTGGCTCGGATGCACGGACTCGATCCCGGCGCGGTAGACCTCGGAGACGTACGCCGTGTAGACGAGGACGAGCGCGACGATCCCCCAGAACGTCGTCGACAGGGGCACGTGCTTCAGCTGCAGCGCCGGCGCCCCGAACCCGAGCAGCGCGATCACGAGGATCGTCGGAACGCCGCGGAAGAAGTCCGCGTACGCGATGCCGAGCGCCCGCAGCGGGAAGAAGACGGGGCCGGGCAAGCTCCGGATCACTGCGAGCAGGAGCGCGAAGACGAGGATGAACACCTCCGCGATACAGAACATCTTCACGTTCAGCAGAAAGGCGTCGGCGATCTCCGGCATCGAGTCCTTGAACTGACCCCAGTCGAAGAACGTCTGTTTCACCTCCGGCCACCCAGGCGCGTGCGTGACCAGGATCACGAGCAGCGTGAAGAAGACGACGGTGCTGAGGACTGCGATCGCGACGGCGCGGCTGCCTTCGCCGCCTGAGGTCACGCTGCCGAGGATCTTCGAGCGGCGGTTCTCGTTCAGAGCGCTACTTCAGCACAGGCGCGCCCGCAGCCTTCGAGAGCCACTGGGTCTGCAGCTTCTGCAGCGTCCCATTGGCCCGCAGCTTCGAGAGCGCCTCGTTCACGCAGCGAACGAGGGAGTTGCCCTTCTGGAACACCATGCCGAAGTGCTCCGGCGTGCCGACGGTCGGGAACTGCCCCTGGATCTTCCCGTTCGGCACCTGCACAGCCGTGACGTAGAACGCCGTCGGCAGGTCGACCACGAGGCCGTCGATCTGCTTGTTCTTCAAGGCAGCCACGGCGGCGTCGTTGGTGTCGAAGACAGCGGGCTTCTGCGACGGCTTGATGTTGTTGACGATGTAGTCGTAGCTCGTCGTTCCGAGCTGGGCGCCGAGCTTGTACGGCTTCAGGGCGGCGACCGACTTCGCGCTCGCGATCGGCGTGCCCTTCACGACCACGAGCGCCTGATTCACGTTGTAGTACGAGTCGCTGAAGGAAACGGCCTTGGCACGAACCGGCTTGAAGGAGATCTGGTTGATGTCGAAGTCGAACTTCTTCGCGCCGGGCGCGAACGACGTGTTGAAGGGGACGACGATCCACTTGACCTCGTCCTTCGTGAAGCCGAGCTGCTTCGCGACCGCGTACGCGACTGCGCTCTCGAATCCCTGACCCGAGCGAGGGTCGCTCACCTTCCACGGCGCCTTCTCGGCGCCGCCGAACCACGGAGGGAACGCCGGGTTGTCGGTGCCGACGGTCAGCTGTCCGTCGTTGACGACGTTCAGATCCGCCTTGTCGCAGGACGCCGCTGCCGTCGTCGTCCCGCTCCCGGACGACTCGTTGCTCGAGCCGCCGCAACCGGCGGCCAGGAACACGAGCGCCGCGACGAGCAGGATCGCGAGGGAACGGCCCACCCAAGCGACCCTACCACGCGGATACTTGCGTCCATGCGCGTCGACGGGCACGACATTCCGTTCTCGAATCCCGACAAGCTCTACTTCCCGGAGCCAGGTCTGACGAAGGGTGATCTCGTCCGCTACTACCTCGACGCCGCGGACTGCGCTCTCCCCCATCTGCGGAGGCGACCGTTCCACATGGTGCGCTATCCGAACGGCGTCGAGGGCGACTTCTTCCACCAGAAGCGCGTGCCGTCGCACCCCGAGTACGTCGGCGAGCAGTTCGTGAGGTTTCCCAGTGGCCACACGACGGTCTTCGCGATCATCGACAACGCGGCCGCGCTCGCGTGGGTGATCAACCTCGGCTGCATCGAGCTCCACACCTGGCACTCGCGCGTGCCCGAGATCGAGAAGCCCGACTACCTGCTCATCGACCTGGACCCGTCAAAGGACGGCCAGTGGCCCTACGTGCGCGAGATCGCGCTCGTAGTGCGGGACGTGATGGAGGAGCTCGGGCTTGCCGCCTACCCGAAGACATCGGGCGCGACAGGCCTGCACGTGATGGCGCCGATCAAGCCGGAGCTGCCGTTCCCGGAGGTGCGGCGTTTCGCGAAGGCCCTGGCGGAGGAGGTCGAGCGCCGAGTCGGCGACCAGGACATCGCGACGACTACCTGGCGCGTGGCGGAGCGAAGCGGCGTGTTCGTCGACTTCGGCCAGAACTCCCGCGACAAGACGATCGCCGCCGCGTACTCGGTTCGCCCGACGGCTGATGCGCGCGTGTCGGCGCCGCTGCTCTGGGAAGAGGTGCCGACGGTCGACCCGGCGGACTTCACGGTGGAGACGATGCATCGCCGCATCGGAGATGTCGGTGATCCGACCTTCGGGATGTGGCGGCGGAAGGTCTCTCTGCGCCCGCGCTTCGAGAAGCTCGGGCTCGAAGGGCCGGAGATCGGCTCGGAGGCCGCGCCGGCTACGAAACGGCGCCGGTACCGAGGAGGCTCTCGAAGGTCGGGTCACCGGCCCGACGCGGCGGCCTGACCTCCCGCCACGTGCAGTCCTTCGGATCCTTGTCGTCACGGAACCGCAGGAACCGCGAGCCGTGTCGGAAACGGTTGCCCTGCACCTTGTCGTAGCGCACCTCCGCAACGAGCTCCGGGCGAACTGCCGACTCCGCGAGCTCGCCGGTCCCCCAGCGGTTCGGCTCGGAGAAGCCGCGGTCCGGCGCCCCCTCGAGCAGCGGCTCGATCCGCTGGAAGATCGCGTTGTGCTTGCTCGCCGCGACCGCGGCCGAGCCCACGTAGTCGATCTTCCCGCCTTTCCCGTAGAGCCCGAGAAGCAGCGTGGCAATGCGCGAGGGCTTCTCCTTCCAGCGCACGCCGACGATGACGCAGTCCGCGGTCTTGTACGGCTTCACCTTCAGGACGCCGTCGCGTGAGCCAGGGAGGTACGGGAGACCGAGCCGCTTCGCGATCACGCCGTCGAGGCCGGCGGCCTCGAAACGGTCGAGCCACTTCTCAGCCTCGCTCGGATCGGCGCTCGTCGGCGACAACCGGAAGCCGGTCGCGACGCGCTCGAGCTCGGCCCGCCGTTCCTCGAGCGGCCGCTCGTGCACGGGCTCTCCGTCCCAGAGCAGGACGTCGAACGCGACGAAATCGGCCGGTATCTCCGCGGACAGCTTGCGCACGCGCGACTCCGCGGGATGCAGCCGCATCTGCATCGAGTCGAAGTCGAGGACGCCGTCGCGTGCAATCACGATCTCGCCGTCGAGAGCAGAGTGGGGTGGCATCAGGTCGCCGAGCGGTCGTAATTCCGGGAAGTAGCGAAGCAGCGGCCGGCCGTTCCGCGACCAGAGCGCAAGCTCGCCACCGTCGTTTTCGAGGACGCCGCGAAAACCGTCCCACTTCGGCTCGAACTGCCAGCCGTTGCCCGTCGGGAGCTCCTTCACGAGCTGCGCCTCCATCGGTGGGAAGGGAACGTTTCGTCCGGGCATCGCGCGGAACCCTACTCCCGTGGGCGAGCTGGACGGGGTCTGGGCGGTCGAGCGGGTTTCGGGCGCGCTCCCGCCTCTGATCGGTTGCGTCAAGCGGATCCACGGGAACCGCGGCACGACGGAGTTTCCGCATGTGCCCGGAATGCCGTTCGAGGTTCGAGGCCTCGAGCTGCACTACCGCGCGCCGTTCAGTCCGCTCGTCGACAAGCTCGAGCGCCGGGACGGCGGCTATCTCGGACAGGCAACGCTCTTCGGCCGCGAGCTCGGGCGGTTCTCGATGAGAAGGCTGACGGACTAAGTAGGCACGTCCGAGGGACTGTCCCTCGGACGTGTCCGTTTCAGTGGAGCCAGGGGGCGAGGAACCCCTCGATCTCGCGGCAGCCGCGCGGACGTTCGAGTCGTCCTGCGACCGAGCTGCCCTCGACGACCACGAGCGTCGGCAAGGCATCGACCTTGAACCGCTGGAGGAGATCCGGGCGCTCCTCCTCGGCGACCCCCACCACCTTGAACGTGCCATGGTTCCGTCGCCGTTGCAGCACCTGGGCGAGGAATCCCTCCACTCTACGGCAGTGGCCGGAGAGCTTCGAATGGAAGAACACAAGCCGGAGCTGCTGCTCCAGCGTCGGGGCTGCCACAGCCATTTCGCACCTCCCGTGCATCTGAAGGGCGAGGACTGGGCCCTTTGCTAGGAACAGGACGATTCATCCCCCAAAGCTGCCGATTCGTAACCTCACGGTAGGTCATCGCGTCTAAGCTCCCGCGATGAGAAAGGTCGCCGTCACCGGCCTCGGCGCGATCACGCCGCTCGGGAACGATGCGCCCTCAACGTGGCGGGCCGCAGTTGCAGGCGAAAGTGGCATCGACTGGATCCGTGCGTTCGACGCCACCGGTCTTCCCGTGCGGATCGCCGCGGAGGTCAAGGACTTCGACCCGACGGAGGTCGCATCGCCGAGGGAGGTCCGGAAGCTCGAGCGGAACGTCCTCCTCTCCCTCGGCGCCGCGCGCGAGGCGATGGAGAACGCCGGGCTCAACGGGTTCGAGCCTGCGCGCGTCGGCATTGTGTTCGGCACCGCGATCGGCGGGGTCAGCGGAATCCTCGAACAGGAGGAGGTCCGCCGTGACCGTGGCCCGGAGCGCGTCTCGCCGAACTTCCTTCCGAACGTGCTCGTCGACTCCGCCAGCGGCCAGCTGGCGATCTCGCTCGGAATCAGGGGGCCGAACTACGCGGTCGTCTCGGCGTGCGCGACCGGGTCGCACGCGATCGGCGAAGCAGCCGAGCTGATCAAGCGCGGCGACGCGGACGCGGTTCTCGCGGGAGGCGCGGAGGCGTGCATGCATCCATTGATCCTGGCCGGGTTTACCGCAATGCGCGGCCTGGCGGTCGAGAACGAGGATCCGCCGCGCGCGTCGCGGCCTTTCGATGCCACGCGCGCAGGCTTTGTGATGGGTGAAGGAGCATGCGTGCTCGTGCTGGAGGAGCTCGAGGCCGCACGTGCCCGTGGAGCGACCGTCTACGCCGAGGTGCTCGGTTACGGCGCGTCGAACGACGCGCATCACATGGCGCAACCGGAGCCGGAAGCCGTCGGCGTCGCGGAGATGATGCGCGCCGCCCTTCGCCGTGCGGACGTCCCGGCCGAGCGCGTCGGGTACGTGAACGCGCACGGGACCTCGACGCCGCTCGGCGACCTTGCGGAGACGCGGGCGATCAAGGAAGTGTTCGGCGACCACGCGTACGACCTCGCCGTCTCGTCGACGAAGTCGATGATGGGGCACACGTTCGGCGCGGCCGGCGCGATCGAGGCGATGATGTGCGTCCTCGCCGTCCACGAGGGTGTGATCCCACCGACGATCAACTACCGCAACCCGGATCCCGCCTGCGATCTCGACTACGTGCCGAACGAGGCGCGGGAGGCGGAGATCGACGTCGCGCTCTCCAACGCGATGGGGCTCGGCGGGCACAACGGCTGCGTCCTCGTCGGACGAGCCGAGTGATCGTCGAGCCGCGCGTCGAGGACTACGCCGAGGCGCACACCTCGCCTGCCGGCGACCTCTTCGAGCGCCTGGCGGCCGAGACGCGCGAGAAGACCGAGGTGCCGCAGATGATGGTCGGCCCGGTCGAGGGGCGGCTGCTCGGTGTGCTCGTCCGCTCGCTAGGCGCCCGGCGGATACTCGAGCTCGGGACGTTCACCGGCTACTCGTCGATCTCGATGGCGCTGGCTCTGCCCGACGGCGGCCGGGTGATCACGACGGACGTGAACGAGGAGACGACCGCGATCGCGCGTCGCTACGCGGAGGAAGCCGGAGTCGCGGACCGGATCGACTTCCGGGTCGCGCCCGGCCTCGAGACGATCGGCGGCCTCGAGGGGCCGTTCGACCTGGTCTTCATCGACGCGGACAAAGAGAACTACGTCAACTACTACGAGGCGACCCTGCCGCTGCTTGCCGACGCCGGACTGATGGTCGTCGACAACACGCTCTGGTCGGGAGAAGTTGCCGATCCCGACAAGGATTCGGCGACAACTCGCGCGATCCGCGCCCTCAACGACCGGGTGCTCGAGGATCCCCGCGTCGAGAACGTCCTCCTCACCGT
>JBKPDB010000005.1:0-66474 GCA_046727655.1 Actinomycetota bacterium | reverse complement strand
AATGCCGCCTCGGTTCCCGGTGGGACGACGGTGAGCCCGGCCGGCTTGCGGAGGTCACTCGCGATCTTGGCGACGACCTTCGACGTTGCAACGCCGAGTGAGCACGTCAGGCTCGAGGATGCGCGGACTGCCGTCTGCACGGCCTCTGCCACCTTCCGCGCCCGGAGAAAATCGGCCGCGACGTCGCCGATGTCCAGATAGCCCTCGTCGAGCCCGGTCCGCTCGATGGTCGGCACGACGCCGCGTACCGTCGTCCACACGGCTTGCGAGTACTCGCGGTAGACCGAGTGACGCGGGGTGATGAAGACGGCGTGCGGGCAACGCCGCAAGGCTTCGGCGCTGCTCATCGCCGAATGGATTCCGAACGTCCTCGCCGCGTAATTGGCCGTTGCGACGACGCCGCGTCCATGCGGATCGCCGCCCACGACGAGCGGCTTCGACCTCAGCGACGGGTCTTCGAGCTCCTCGACGGCGGCATAGAAGGCATCGAGGTCGAGGTGAGCGACGATCACGCCTTCGAGACTACTCGGAGGCTCGGCGCATTCGGCCTGCGGCGCCTACGAGACGGCTCGCCGCCGCCCGCCAGCACGCGTGAGCGTGCCAAACGCCCGCGCGTCCCGACCCAGGGTGGGGGTGAACCACCCGCCTCCCTCTGCCATCGAGGCTACCGGCGTCCGGCGGTCGCGTCTGTGCCGATTTCGGGTCGAAACGTCGCGAACCGCGCCGGCGCAGCGCTCAGGCGAGCACCCACTCGTCGTCGCGGAGGATCGGAACCGCTGCTCCCCCCGGCTCGATCCCGTCCACTGCGACGTCGGCGCCGCCGATCATGAAGTCGGTGTGAACGCTGGAGACGTTCTCGCCGTCCTCGGGCAGCTCGACCTCGGGATCACGCGTGAACGAGAGGCCCGCGCCGTAGGCGATGTGGCAGGTCGCGTTCTCGTCGAGGAGCGTGTCGAAGAACGTCACGCCGAGCTGGCCCACGCGTGACGAGCCGTCGACGAGCGCCACCTCGCCGAGACGGCGCGCGCCCTCGTCGGTCTCGAGCTGCGAGCGAACGACATCGGCCCCCTTCTCGGCCTCCGCGCCCACGATGAGCCCTCCCTCGAAGTGGAGCTCGAGGCCCTCGACGATGACGCCGCCGGCGAGGCCGACCGGGCGAGTCGCTCGCACCGTCCCCTCGGTCCGCCGCGGATCGGGTGCGGTGAAGACTTCCTCGGTCGGCATGTTCGGGACATAGGCGCGGCCCGACGCGGTCTCAACCTGCGCGGCGCCCCACCGGTACGCGGGTGTGAGGCCGATTGTCAGGTCGGTTCCCGGTCCCTGGAAGCGGAGAGCGTCGAACTGCCGCTCGTTGAGGAGCGCGGCCCGTGAGACGAGCCGCTCGACGTGAGCTCTCCAGGCGGCGACCGGATCCGGCTCGTCCAGGCGGACCGCCTTGGCCACGTCGGCCCAGAGCCGCTCGACGTCGGGCTCGCCGAACACCTTCTCCGCCCAGTTCGCGTTCGGGTACGCCGCGATCGTCCAGTTGATCAGCCGCTCGTCGAAGAGGATCTCCAGCGCGCGGCGCGCGAGCTCCTTCGGACGCGCCTTGCCGACCCGGGCGCCGTCGAGATCCGCGAACACGTCGGGATTCGGGTCTCCGGTGATGGAGATCTCCGCGCCGCCGACGCGGCCGAGGTACTCGAGCTGCTCGAGCTGCCAGGGCGGCGTCCACTCGAGGACGTCGTCCGATCCGTGGACGATGAGCTCCCGCTTGACGTACTGGTCGGCGTAGTGGACGGCGACGTACCGCGCCCCTGCTCCGTACGCCGCCTGCGTCAGTGCCCGCGCGAACGGGGCATGCTCGACGTACGCGTTGACGACCACGTCCTGGCCTTCGCCGACGTTCGCCCCCACCCGCACGACGAGCTCGGCGTACCTCTGGAGCAGAGCATCGTCGGGCACGTGGCGATTGTAGGCTGCTCTCGATGGCGCTTCTCGAGTCAGCCGTCCAAAAGGACGAGGCGTTCGAGCAACGACGCAGCCGGATGGAAGAGCTCGTCGCCGAGCTCAGGGAGCGGACGGCCGTCGTCGCCCGCGGCGGCGGCGACAAGGCGACCGAGCGGCACAGGTCGCGCGGGAAGCTGACGGCCCGCGAGCGCATCGACCGGCTCGTCGACCCCGCGGGCGCGTTCCTCGAGCTCAATGCACTCGCCGCCTGGGACGTCTACGACGGGCAGGCGCCCGCCGCCGGCATCGTGTCGGGAATCGGGGTCGTCGAGGGACGTGAGTGCGTCATCGTCGCCAACGACGCCACGGTCAAGGGCGGCTCGTACTTCCCGCTCACGGTGAAGAAGCACCTGCGTGCGCAGGAGGTTGCCGAGCAGAACCGTCTCCCTTGCCTCTACCTCGTCGACTCCGGCGGCGCCTTCCTGCCTCTCCAGGACGAGGTGTTTCCGGACCGGGACCACTTCGGCCGGATCTTCTTCAACCAAGCTCGCATGTCCGCGAAGGGCATCCCGCAGATCGCCGTGGTCATGGGCTCCTGCACGGCCGGCGGCGCGTACGTCCCGGCGATGTCGGACGAGACGGTGATCGTCCGCGGCACCGGCACGATCTTCATCGGCGGCCCGCCGCTCGTGAAGGCCGCCACGGGCCAGGACGTGACCGCCGAGGAGCTCGGCGGCGCGGACGTGCACACGCGCCGCTCCGGCGTCGCCGACCACTACGCCACCTCGGACGAGCATGCCCTCGCCCTCGCGCGCCAGATCGTGCGGAACCTCCACGGCCTCGAGCCGTCGCCGCCGTGGCAGATCGCGGAGCCCGAGGAGCCCGCCTCCGACCCGGACGAGCTCTACGGCCTCATCCCCGAGGACTTCCGCCACCAGGCCGACGCGCGCGAGCTGATCGCCCGCATCGTCGACGGCTCCCGCTTCGACGAGTTCAAGGCGTTGTACGGCGAAACGCTCGTCACCGGGTTCGCGCACATCGAGGGCTATCCGGTCGCGATCCTCGCCAACAACGGCGTCCTCTTCGCTGAGTCGTCGCAGAAGGGGGCGCATTTCATCGAGCTCGCCACCAAGCGGCGGATTCCGCTCGTCTTCCTGCAGAACATCACCGGGTTCATGGTCGGACAGGAGTACGAGGCCGGCGGGATCGCGCGCGATGGGGCCAAGCTCGTGATGGCCGTCGCAAACGCCGAGGTGCCGAAGTTCACCGTGATCGTCGGCGGTTCCTTCGGCGCCGGGAACTACGCGATGTGCGGCCGCGCGTACGCGCCGAGACAGCTCTGGATGTGGCCGAACGCCCGGATCTCCGTGATGGGAGGAGAGCAGGCGGCGACGGTGCTGACGATGGTCGGCGACGCCGATCCCGACGAGATCCGAGAGAAGTACGAGCGCGAGGGCAATCCCTATTACTCGACGGCGCGGCTCTGGGACGACGGCATCATCGATCCGCGCGACACGCGCCGGGTCCTCGCCCTCGGCATCTCGGCGGCGCTGAACGCACCGATCCCCGACACGACGTTCGGCGTCTTCCGGATGTGATGCGCTTCTTCGGCCGAAAGGAAAAGCAACGGCTGCGCGAGCTCGACGAGTCCGAGGCCTACCACCATTCGTACGGAGAGCGGTCGCTGGATGTCCGCATCGTCAAGCTCCCGCCGCGGCGACCGCGGTACGAGCAGGTGCTGGCCGACGGCGAGCGAATGCGTCGAGGGTTCCTCGAGCGCCTCGCGAAACGAGAGAAGGAGCATTGATGGAGTATTCGCTGGTCAACGTCGACGAGATCGAAGGCGAGGGGCCGAGCGGAGCGGTGCGGTTCGTGCGGCGGCGACTCGGTATCGAGGCGTTCGGCATCAACTGGATCGAGATTCCGCCCGACAGCGACGGTCGCGAGCACGACGAGCAGGAAACGCGTCAGGAAGAGGTGATCGTCGTCGCCCGCAGCTCCGGGTCGTACCGCGTCGACGGCGAAGAGGTACCCGTGCGGCTGGGCACGGTCATGCGCTTCGATCCGCAGACCACCCGGGTCCCGGTCGCCGGGCCGGAGGGACTGACATTCGTTGCGGTGGGCGCACGCCGCGGAAGCTACGAGCCAAGGGGGCCGTTCTAGTGCACACGATCGAGCTGTCGGACGAGGAGCTGCGCCTGCTGTATGCGGCTCTGCACTCATACCTCGACGACTTCGGGCATGAGGAGGCAGACGTCCTGCGCCTCGTCAAGGGGCTGATCGCGAAGCTGCCGCGGCCTGCGTGATCGCGCGTCTCGTCCTCTGGAATCTCGCCGACTCCAAGACGAACGTGCAGGAGCTCCGGCGCTATCTCCGCGACGAATGCGCCGACGTGTTCGCCGAGGTGCCGGGCCTCCGGCTCAAGCTCTGGGTCTCCGACGAGGCGACCGAGCGCTGGGGCGCGCTCTACCTGTGGGAATCCGCAGAGGCGGCGGAGCATGAACCGCCGAGCCGCGTCCGAGAGCTCATCGGCAAGGATCCGGAGATTGGCGAGACGTTCGACGTCGAGGCGACGATCGAAGGCCGCTACGCCGTCGAAGAGCTGTCGAGGCGCGGGCTCGCCTTCGAATCGCCGTGATGGGTCAGAGGACGACCTGCTCGGCCTTCGCTTCCGCCCCGTCGCCGAAACGCGAGAGACGGTAAGGCGACAGGTCGAGCTCGGCCTCGCCGAACAGCAACTCCTCCGCTACCGCACGGCCCACCGCCGGTGACTGCATGAAACCGTGGCCGGAGAAGCCGCACGCCGCGTAGACGCCTTCTGCGATCTCGCCGATGATCGGATGTGCGTCGGGTGTCATGTCGTAGAGGCCGGCCCACGCCCGCACGACCGGCGCTTCGGCGGCGGGAGGAAAACGGTGCGAAAGCCGAGCCCGCCAGTCCCGCACGAGCTCCTCGTCGACGAGCTCTGCTGACGTCCACCGCGGTGACGCTTCCGTCATCGCCAGGCGAAGTCTCTCGCCGCGGCGGCGGAAGTGGAACGTCGTCTCGTCCTCGATCGTCATCGGCAGGTCCGGCGGCAGGTTCCCGATCGGGCCGACGTCGACGAGCTGCCGGCAGAGTGGGCGAATCGGGAGCTCTGGTCGGAGCTCCGGCGACGCCGCGCCGCAGGCGATCACGAGAACGTCTGCAGGAAGCTCACGCGCATCCGTGCCCTCCCGCACCTCGACGCCGAGCTCGAGGGCGCGGCGCACCAGCTCGCGCGTGACCCCTCCAGGCTCCGCCACGCCGTCGTCCCAGCACGCAACCCCCCCGCGAACGTCGTCCGTCCGGAGCCCGTCGAAGCGCCCCGGGTCCACCTCCTCCACCGGAACGCCGAGGCGCCGCTGCAGTGCTGCGCGCTCCTGCAACCGCTCCCATCCACGCTCGCTCGTGGCGAGAAACATGTAGCCGACCGGCTCGAAGAGCGGCGCTCCCAGCTCACGGAAGAGCTTGGCGCTCTTCTGTGCCAGCCGGACCTCGGCCTCGGTGGAGAACTGCTGCCGGAAGCCGCCCATCGCCTTGCCCGTCGCGCCGGATGCGATCTCTGCACGGTCCGCGAGCACCACCTCGCTAGCACCGAGCAGCGCGAGGTGGTACGCGATCGACGCGCCTATCGCACCTGCGCCGGCAACGACGATTCGAGCCAGGCGTCGAGCTCCTCTCGCTCTTCGTCGGTGAGCCTCCGCAGCGGTCTGCGAACGTCCGGGCGGATCGGGACACCGCGGCTCGCGAGGACGACTTTGAGCGCCGCTTGCAGCGGGAACCTTTCCATCGCTACGCGCACAGGCCCGAGATTTGCGGCCGCGGGATCACGCACCGCCGCTGCAACCAGCTCGGGGAACGCCGACCCCAACGCCGAGACGGCACCGATCGCGCCGCCGCCGATGCCTTCACGGATCAGCGCTTCGGGACCGACGAACACGTCGAGGCCTTCGATCAGGTACGGCGCGAACCGCTCCCACGGCGTATCCGACACCTTCAGTCCACGAAGATTCGGCGCTGCCTCGCGCAGTCGCTCGAGGACGGCGACGGGAACGGCGTAACCACTCCGCGCAGCGAACTCGTAGACGTAGAACGGCGTCGGGGCGCATGCTCGCGCGGCCGCCGTGAGATGGGCGAGCATCGCTGCCTCGTCGAGTGGGAAGTACGGCGGCGCCATCACCGCCACGCCGTCCGCGCCGATCTCCGCCGCGTGAGCCGCGAGCTCCACCGTGTCGTGCGTCGATTGCGCGCCGCAGTGGACGGCGACGAGCAGTCGGCCGGCGGCAGTCTCGACGTGCAGCTGCGCCGCGCGCTTCCGCTGCTCAAGCGGTAGCAGAAATCCCTCCCCCGTCGTGCCGAGGGCGAGCAGCCCGTCGACACCGCCCGCCTCGAGGAAGTCGACGTACGAAGCGAACGCCTCGTCGTCGAGCGCCTCGCCCGCGTCCTTGAGCGGCGTGACCGCCGCAGCGAGTGCGCCTTTGAGCATGAACCGAACTCTAAGCTGAAGACAGATGGGCGGGCTGCGCGTCGAACGCGACGGACACGTGCTGCGGGTCACCTTGGCGAAGCCGGAGCGGCGAAACGCTTTCGACGCCGCGCTGATCGCCGAGCTGACCGATGCGTTCACGGACGTTTGCGGCGCCAGGGCAGTCGTGCTCGCAGGTGAGGGCCAGAGCTTTTGCGCCGGCGCCGACGTGGAATGGCATCGCGCATCCATCGACCTCTCGCTCGAGGAGAACGTCGAAGACGGAATGCGGCTCTTTCGAATGTGCGAGACGATCGACGCCTGCCCGGCGCCCGTCGTCGCGCGGGTGCACGGCTACACGCTCGGCGGCGGTTCCGGCCTGGTCGCGTGCGCGGACATCGCGATCGCCGCGCCCGACGCCGTGTTCGGGTTCTCGGAGGTGAAGCTCGGGATCATCCCCGCCGTCATCTCCCCTTTCGTGTTGCCGAAGATCGGCGCGCACGCACGGCGGTACTTCCTCACAGGTGAGCGTTTCGGCGCAGAGACGGCGCTCCGAATCGGTCTCGTCCACGAGCTCTCCGGGGACCTCGACGCTGCGGTCGATGCCGTCGTCGCGGACCTCCTGACTGCCGGGCCTGAGGCCGTCCGTGCGGCGAAGCGGCTCGTCCGCGAGCGCCCGGAGGGCGAGCAGACGGCACAGATTGCAGCAGGGCTCCGCGCCGGCGACGAGGGGCAGGAGGGCCTCCGGGCCTTTCTCGAGAAGCGCACCGCGGGCTGGCGCTGATGCGCCGGCTCTTGCTGCTCGTCGGGGCGATCGTTCTCGTCGACACGATGTTCTTCGCGGCACTGACGCCGCTGTTGCCGCACTACGTCGACAAGTTCGACCTCGGCAAAGCCGGCGCGGGCGTCCTGCAGGCGATGTATCCGATCGGAGCGCTCGTCGCCGGGATCCCGAGCGGGATTGCGGCCGCGCGGTTCGGGGTGCGACGCACGGTGATGATCGGCCTGACGTTGCTCGCGATCACAACCGTCGTGTTCGGGCTTGCGTCGTCGGTGTGGCTCCTGTTCCTCGCACGCTTCCTGCAGGGCGTGTCGAGCGCGTTCTCGTGGACCGGCGGCCTCGCCTGGCTCGTCGCAGCCGCCCCGGCAGGACAACGCGGCCGGCTGATCGGCTCGGCCTTCGGGGCCGCGATCGCGGGAGCGCTCTTCGGCCCCGTCCTCGGCGCGATTGCGTCGTTCACAGGCACGGCTCCCGCGTTCGGCGTCGTGGCCGGGCTCGCCGTCGTCCTGGCGGCCGCCGCCGCGTCGACGCCGTCGACGCCTCCCGAGCGCCCGCAGCCCCTCCGGATGCTGGGCGACGCTCTCCGGTTCGACCGAAGGATCCAGGCCGGAGTCTGGCTCTGCCTCCTCCCTGCCCTGCTCTTCGGGACGCTCTCCGTCCTCGCACCTCTCCGGCTCTCGGATCTCGGCTGGGGCGCCGTCGCGGTCGGCGGCACATATCTCGTCTCCGCCGGGCTCGAGGCCGCCTGGGCACCGGTGTTAGGACGGATCTCCGACCAGGTGGGGCGCTTCCGCCCGTTGCAAGCGGCCCTGCTCAGCTCAGGCGTCGTCGCAGCGCTCCTGCCCTGGCCGCACAACGCATGGGTGCTCGCGTTCCTCGTCGTCTGCGCCGGCTTCGCGTTCGGCAGCTTCTGGACACCGGCGATGTCGATGGTCACGGACACCGCGGAGCAGCGCGGCCTCGACTACGGCTACGCGTTCGCCCTCGTCAACCTGGCGTGGGCGCCGGGCCAGGCCGGCGGCGCGGCGATCGGGGGCGCACTCGCGTCGGCGACGAGCGACGCGGTTGCCTATATCTCCCTCGCAGTGCTCTGCCTGCTAACGCTCGTCGTCACGCGGCGCAGTTACGGGTTCTCCGCGCGCCCGGAGCTCGCCGAGCGGTAGAGCGCCTCGATCGTTCGCGCCTGGGCAACGGCGTCGTCGCGCCCGAGGAGCAGCTCGGTCTTGCCGCGGATCGTGTCACAGACGTTCTCGAGCTCGAGCCGGTAGCTGTTCGCCTGCTCGACGTCGACCCATTCCACCCGGTCCCCGCGGCGAACCTCGAAGCCGGGTCGCCTCGCATGCCACGGATCCAGCAAAAGCATCGAGCCCTCCGAGCCGATCGCCTCGAGCCGGCTCTCCGCCGGGAGGTCGAAGCCGCAGTGGAACTGCGCCGTCACGCCGCCCGGAAACTGCAGCACGCCCGTGAAACGCACGTCCACACCGGTCCGGCCGATCACCTGCGTGCCCAAGACCGACTCCGGCTCGCCCCCGAGCAGGCGCGACCCGCTGACGCAATAGCATCCGACGTCCATCAGCGCGCCGCCGTCGAGCTCGCCGCGCAAGCGCACGTTCCGCTTGTCGTCGAGCGTGAACGAAAACGCGGCACGGATCTGTCGAAGCACTCCGATCGTCCCCGATTCCACGACGTCCCGCAGCCTCGCCGTCTGCGGGTTGTGGCGCCACATGAACGCCTCCGAGACGAATCGGCCGGCACGGTCGGCCGCGTCGAACGCACGCTCGACCTCGGTCGCGACACGACCCAGCGGCTTTTCGCAGAGCACGTGCAGGCCGGCCTCGAGCGCACGCACCGACCACTCGACGTGAAGCGAGTTCGGCAGGGAGATGTAGACCGCCTCCACGTCGCCGTCGGCGAGGAGCGCCTCGTAGCTTCCATATGCACGCTCGATGCCGTGCCGGCGTGCATATGCCTCGGCGCGCGCCTGGTCGCGACTCGCCACCGCGACGACGTCGACACGATCCGATTCGCGCGCGCCCGCGAGCACGGCCTGGTTGATGTTGGCCGTGGAGAGGACCCCCCAGCGAACCGGCTTTACCGCCATCTGCATCAGGCGCCGAGCGCGGCGTAAACGACTTCGTAGGCAGCGACGGCGTCCTTCCGCTGCTGCGCCTCGCGCAACGCGGCGTCATCGATGCGTGCGGCGACCGAGTCGATGAACCGCCACTGGAGCACGCTGCGCCGCACCGCCGCGACCCCGTCCTCCGTGTACGGGTAGAGGTCGAAGCCGAGTCGCTCCCCGTGCTCGCCGTAGCGTGCGCGACGCAGCTCGAGGGCGAGCTCCAGGGTCTCCATGTACGCGGTCGCGCCGACCATGTTGTCGTCGTCGAACGTGCCCCAGCCGGAGTTGGCGTGCTGGTGTCCGAGCAGCCCTTCTGCGGCGAGCATCGCCGCGTACTCCCCGAGGCTCTCGCCGTTCATGAGCAGGTGCTGCCAGTCCATGTTGACCTTGACGTTGTCGAGGCCGTCCGCACGCAGCTTGTTGATGACGTGCAGCGTCATGCCGATGTTCCGCATGAAGATCTTCATCGCCGGCTCGGAGTTCTTGTGCTCGAGGAACAAAACCCGGCCGTGCTCCTTCAGCGTCGCGGCGATCTCCCCGAGACCTTCCACCAGCCACGCCCAGCTGTCGCCGTAAGGTGTCTGGAAGGGGTAGTTGTAGCCCTCGATCCCCGGCCAGACGATCATCGGCACGCCGAGGCGGCCGGCGAGCTCAGCACCGGAGACGGCGATGCGCAGCGCCTCACCGCGAACCTCGGGGTCGGGGTTCGTGAGGCCGCCGCGGCCGAAGCGTGGGTCGAGGTGGAGCCCGCCCGCGAGACAGTAGACGTCGTGATCCGGGCCGAGCGCCGCGCGAATCTCGTCGACGTTGTCCTCGTCGAGCTCCTGCGGATAGTGGAACTCGTAGCCGTCGATCAGGTCGCCGAGACCTTCGACAGCTCGCTGCACACGTTCGACTGTCGTCTCGGACGCCCTCTCCGGCTGGTAACCGCCCGGCACGAAGCGGGTGATCATTGGCCCGAGCGCCCAGATTCCGAGCGAGGTCTTCATGTCGCACCCTCCTGTGCCGGTGAGCCGCTCACGGTGGTCGTTGAGCGGCCTAGTATCACGCGCGCGTGCGGCCGACGAGCGGTGAAGAACATCTGGTGACCGCGAACGCCCTTGGCGAGATCGGCGTGGGCACGCTCGGCTATGCGTTCAGAGGCAAGGCGCACTCCAACGCCTTCCGCAAGCTCGGCTACATCATGTGGCCGCCGCCGCTTAGACCTCGGCTCGTGGCGATCGCCGGCCGAGACGAGCAGGCGGTCGCGGAGGCCGCGAAACGCTACGGCTTCGACCGCTGGACGACACGCTGGGAGGAACTCGTCGCGGACCCGGAGATCGGGCTCCTCGACAACCTGGGGCCGAACGACGTGCACGCGGCTCCGACACGTTCATCCCGGGGCGCGAGGTCGACGACGCCGTCGAGGCGACGGTCGAGTTCCAGAATGGCGCAGTCGGCACAATCGAGGCGACTCGCCTCGCACTCGGCCGCCGTAACGCGTGCCAGTGGGAGATCAACGGATCCAAGGGATCCCTCTTCTTCGACATGGAGCGGCTCAACGAGCTGCAGGTCTTCCGCGCCGACGGCGACCGGGCACGCGGCTTCAGGAGCGTGCTCGTCACCGAGCCCGATCACCCGTTCGCGCGGCACTGGTGGCCCCGGGGCACATCGTCGGCTGGGGAGACACGTTCGTCCACGAGTTGCACCACTTCCCTGGCCGCGATCGCCGAAGACGCCGACGTCGCACCGCACGGAGCCACCTTCGAGGACGGATACCGTGCGGCC
Organism: Actinomycetota bacterium; assembly: GCA_046727655.1. GTDB lineage: Bacteria > Actinomycetota > Thermoleophilia > Gaiellales > Gaiellaceae > 3-1-20CM-4-69-9. The sequence continues at coordinate 55,392 of JBKPDB010000005.1, read as the reverse complement.
GAGGTCTGCGACGCCGTCGTCCGCTCGAGCGAAAGCGGGAGACGAGAGGCGGTTCCCTATCGGATCGGCCCCGAGACCGACCAGATCCGTGCTGAACCGCGCGGAACCTTCTCCACGATTGGAATAGAGTCTCAGGCGACCATCGGCAAGGAGGGCAAGCAGTGAGAGGAGTTATTCGTAAGGCGGCAGCAGTTGTTCTCGTCGTTGCGCTCGCCGGTGTCGCCGTCGCGGTGACCACCGGGGCAACAGCGAAGAAAGCCGCAAACATCCAGGTCTGCGTCCTGCTTCCGGACACGAAGTCGTCCGTCCGCTGGGTGCAGTTCGACGCGCCGTACTTCGCGAAGGCCTTGAAGAAGGCCAAGGTGACCTACTCGATCACGAACGCGCTGAACGACCCGCAGAAGATGGTCTCCCAGGCAGATTCCTGCCTGTCCCGCGGGGCGAAGGTGGCGATCGTGACCGACATCGCCCAGGGCACGTCGATCGCGATCGAGAAGAAGTTCGCACGGGCAGGCGGATGGTCGATCGACTACGACCGTCAGGTCGTCGGCGGTATCGCGAAGGTCTACATCAGCTTCGACGGTAAGGCCGTCGGAGCCGCGCAAGCCCGGGGTGTAGTCAGGGCCCTGAGGAACAAGTCGAAGCCCGTGGTCGCCGAGCTCTGGGGCGGCCCGACCGACCAGAATGCGTTCTGGTTCAAGAGCGGAAACGACGCGGTCCTGAACCCGCTGTTCAAAAGCGGGAAGCTGACGAAGGGACCGCAGCAGTTCGTCCCGCTCTGGCTCGCGACGAACGCGCAGCCGATCTTCGAGCAGATGCTGCTCAGGACGAACAACAAGATCGACGGCGCCATCGCGGCGAACGACAACATCGCCGGCGCCGTGATCGCGAGCCTGAAGGCGAAGAACCTGAAGCCGATCGCCCTGTCGGGCCAGGACGCGACGGTACAGGGCGTCCAGAACATCATCTCGGGCTGGCAGACGATGACCGTCTACAAGTACGTGCCCCTCGAGGCCAACGCGGCAGCGGCGGCGGCCGTTGCCCTGCTGAAGCACAAGAAGATCCCCGGCGTGAACGGGTTCCGCAAGAACGGCAGCAAGAAGGAGCCGACCGTCCAGATTCCGGTCGTCTCGATCACGAAAGCGAACTACACGAGGCTCTTCAGGGACAAGTTCCTCAAGAAGAGCGACGTCTGCGTCGGCGAGTTCGCGAAGTTCTGCAAGTAACGGGTTCATAAGACCAGGTGGAGGCGCCTCCTTCGGGCGCCTCCACCGGCTATGTGGTAGGAAAGTCCGGCACCGTGAGCGAGAGACCACTCCTCGAGATGCGCGGTATCACCAAGTCGTTCGGCTCCGTGCAGGCGCTCACGGACGTCGACTTCGAGGTCCGTGAGGGAGAAGTGATGGCCCTCGTCGGGGACAACGGGGCAGGCAAGTCGACCCTGATCAAGTGCGTGGCCGGCATCCACGGCTACGACCACGGCGAGATCTACTTCGATGGGCAGCTCGTCCACATCCATGGGCCGAAGGACTCCGCCAAGCTCGGGATCGAGGTCGTCTACCAGGACCTCGCACTCGCCGACAACCTCGACGTCGTCCAGAACATGTTCCTGGGCCGCGAGCTGCATGACTGGTTGTACCGCCTGAACGAGCCGGCGATGGAGCAGCGGACGGCCGAGACGCTCAAGTCGCTGGCAGTGACGACGATCAGGTCGATCCGCCAGCCGGTGGCGTCGCTCTCAGGCGGTCAGCGACAGTCGGTCGCGGTCGCCAAGGCAGTGCAGTGGAACTCCCGTCTCGTCATCCTCGACGAGCCCACGGCGGCACTCGGCGTCGCCCAGACGGAGCAGGTGTTGGGACTCGTCAGGCGACTTGGAGAGAGGGGCCTCGGGGTCGTGCTCGTCTCGCACAACCTGCACGACATCTTCGAGGTGGCGACGCGGATCACGGTGCTTCGCCTGGGCCGGGACATCGGGGTCTACGAGCGGGCGAAGACGACGCAGCAGGAGATCGTGCAGGCGATCACGGCCGGCGTCCCCACGAAGGTCTCGGGCATCTCCGCGGCGGCCGAGGCGCCGGCGTCATGACGACGGAGGCAACGACGGAGGCACAAGCCGAGATCGTCGGGCAGGACGCTGCGACCGCCCTGGCCGAAGAGGAAGCGCCGAAGGGCCTCGGCGAGCGGATCGTCGACAACGTCAAGTCCGGGAATCTCGGCATCCTGCCGATCGTCCTCGGTCTGGCGTTCATCATCGTCTTCTTCAGCTTCAAGGCGACGAACTTCTTCACCGCCGACAACTTCAACAACATCATCGTCCAGATGGCGGGCATCACGATGCTTGCCTTCGGCGTCGTTTTCGTGCTGTTGCTGGGCGAGATCGACCTCTCGATCGGTTACCTGAGCGGGATCGCCGCTCTGACGGTGGCGGAGCTCCAGCTGGCGGGCAGCAGCCACGACTATCCCGGGCTCGTCGCGATCCTGCTCGCCGTGGGCCTGTGCGCGTTGATCGGCGGCGCCCAGGGCTCGATCGTGGCCCTGGTCGGCGTCCCGTCATTCGTCGTCACGCTCGCAGGGCTCCTGATCTGGCAGGGGGTCATCCTGCAGGTGCTGGAGATCAGGGGCGTGATCGTGATCGAGGACAATTTGATCAACGACCTGGCGAACTACCACTTCTCGTCGACCGCCGGCTGGATCATCGCGGCCGTCCTGGCCGGTCTCTATGCCGTCGGCACCCTGGGCAGCATCCTCGGCAAGCGCCGCGCCGGCGTCGCAAACCGGAGCCCTCTACTCACCGTGGCCAAGATCGCCGGAGTCGCGGTCGCATGTTTCGGAACGGTGGCTATTTGCAACCACGCCACGGTGCCGAACGGGCTGCCGCTTGCCGGCGTCCTGGTCGTCATCTTCCTGGTGGGACTGACCTTCCTGGCCAAGCGAACCTCGTTCGGCCGCCACGTCTACGCGGTCGGCGGGAACGCCGAGGCGGCGCGGCGCGCGGGGATCAACGTGCCCCGCATCCGGATCCTCGTCTTCATGATCTCGGGCGCGATGGCCGGCGTCGGAGGCGTCATCCTGGCGGCGCGGCTGAACTCCGTCGATCTGAACGTCGGCGGCGGCACGCTGCTGCTCGATGCGATCGCGGCGGCTGTCATCGGCGGGACGAGCCTCTTCGGGGGCCGCGGCGAGGTGCGCAGCGCACTGATCGGCGCCCTCGTGATCACGACGGTCTCGAACGGCCTCGACACTGCGGGGTACAAGACCGGGACGATCTACATCGTGACCGGCGTCATCCTCCTGCTCGCCGTCACCCTCGACACGATCGCGCGCAGGTTGCAGGTTCGCTCCGGACGCTGATCGTCAACGCGCCGTGCCGGCGAAGTAGCGCTCGGCGAGCCCCCACGCCTGCTTGCCGATCCGCGATCCGATCCGCCGGCCGGCGAAGTCGTCCGCCGGGATGTGAATGCCGCCGTAGATGCGAGAGACCCCCGCCTGATCTGCGGCGTCGAAGTACGTCGCCCACTCCAGCATGATCGGCTCGCTCGGCCCTCGCTCGAACGTGAGGTATCCGGGCAAGAACGTCTTCTCGAACAGACCTCCGGGGAAGTAGGGGCTGCCGGTGTAGGCCGCCAGCACCTCTGCGGCTGCGCGGCTGAAGGTGCTGTGGCCGGAGACGAACCCCGGGAAGGCGGGCGTCACGAACGTCGCCTTCTGGTACGGCACCCAGCGTGCGCCCAGCACCCAGCCGACGCCGCTGTCCTGGGTCGGATCCTTTTGAGAACCGCGCCAGGTTCGAATAGCGATCTCGCCGACGTGGTCGGCTAGGTCGGCATGACGCTGCCCCGGCGCGGACGACTCACGCGTGATCAGCTCGATCAGCCCGGGGATCAACGGCAAGCCGTCCGGGTTGTACGAGGGAAGGCTGGGGTCGCTCGACTGGCCCCGGCCCGCGAGATAGCGGATCATCGAGATCGGACGCACCGACTGGTACGCGCGCTTGATCCCCCAAGCGGCGATCGCCGCGTCGTGGACGGCGCCGTTCAGCGCGAAGTAGAGCTTCACGTCCCAGCGCAATCGGTTTGCCGCACCCGGGCCGATGCGACCCGCCAACTGCGGTGAGTCCGATACCTGGTTCGCGATCACGTTCCAGTGCCCGGGCGGTGTCTCGGAGTTGGGCCCGTCCGCCCAGAACTCGGCAAGGACCCGCGCATAGTCACCTCGCAGCACGACCTCGGGCTCGTAGCGCTTGCCCGTCACCGGGTTCACCTGATACCCGTGGCCGTCGTTCGTTCCGAGTGGGTTGTTGCCGAACGAGTCCAGTCCGATGTCGACCGTCTGGCGGTCGGTCGGGTCGAGCTCAGCGCTTTTGCGGATGACGTCGACGGCCGCTTGCTTGTACGCCGCATCCTCGGGCGTGCCGATCGGCGGAGGGCCCGGGTCGATCGGCAAGCCCTTCTTCGACCGCGGCAGCGCGAATCCACGCACGTGGCCCCACCGGGCGCCGATGAAGGTTTGCACCTTCCCGGGAACGGCAAGCCCGTTCTGCGCCACGATCTGGTCGAGAGCCAGCGGCTGCCAGAACGTGGGATCGTGCATGGCCGTGCCGGACTGGGCCACGACGAGCGGCGGGTTGACCGGCGTGTAGCTCTCGTCGGCGTAGTGCCGGGCCTCCTGTGCGCCGTCACGCTTGCCGTAGCGGATCACTGCAGCCGCGATGCGGTTGCCGAGCGCCGCCGGCGAGTTGCCCTTCGTGGTCGTGAAGTCGATGCGGTAGCAGAGCGACCGCATCGTCCGGCTCAACTCGTCGAACGTCGCCCGAACGTTTGCGCCGTAGCCGTAGCGCCACAGCATGATGCGGTACGCGGCGTAGCTGATCGCGGCCTCCCGTGCGGCGAGGACGTCGGCCGCCCGGTGCTTCTCGGTGACGAAGTAGCCGTCCGCCTTCGGGTCGTAGACAGCCCAGGCATCCCACATCGCGGCGGAGACGTGGAAGAGGTTACGGGCGTGGGTCGTCGGGGCCGGCAGATCGCGCCTGATGGCGTCGAGGAGCGCCTCGTCCCACACGCGGGCGACCGACCAACCGTGGAGGTCGCTGCGAGTGCAGCCGGGGATCAGGTACGACGTGGGCGGCGCCGTGCGTGCCGGCCGGGCGTTCCGCGGGGGTCGCACGGCGATGATCCGGTCGGCGGTGACGTCGGTGAGGCGCGTCTCGGCACCGCGCCGAGAGCGCACGACGAGCTCGCTGACGCTCGCTGCGTCGCCGAGCCCGAAGAGGATGCGAGGATCCTGCGAAGAGAGGTAGCTCGAGCCGGCCTGTTCCTCCCGTACGAGCCTGCGGCCGTCGGGCAGCACCGCCGTGATCACGGCGCCCGGCAAGAACTTGGTCAGCCTGACTTCGAGCCAGTGCGCTTGGCTGCCGCTCGACCGGAGCAGCTGGAGGCGCCCTCCGATGGTGTTGACCGCGATGTCGGGCCTGCCGTCGTTATTGAAGTCGCCCACTGCGAGCCCGCGCCCGACAGCCCGGGGCAAACTGCCGACCCCGACGAGCCTGCTCCCGTCCACGAACTGACCCGGCCTGCCCTGCACCGTCTCGTTTTCCAGCACCTGGACCGGCTCGGCGTCCCTGGCCAGGTTCGTCACAGGAATCGCGCCGTTGGCCAAGACGAGGTCGGGATCGGTGTCGAGGTCGAGGTCGACCCACGAAGCCCCCCAGCCGGTGAAGGTGCGACCGAACGCGGTAGCGATGCCCGCCCGCACGTCCACGAACGACGAACCGCCGGCCAGCGGCGGCCGCCCGAGGTAGACAGCATGGCCCTGGCCCCGCGAGTTGGACACGAACAGGTCGGTGACCCCGTCACCGGAGTAGTCGGCGGCGGCCACTCCCATCCCGGCGTTCGGATCCGCGACGCCGGCGCTCCCCGCACGCTCCTCGAAGCGGAAGCCGAGCCGGGCCGGATCGGCCTTTGCCCCTCCCGGCCACGCGACGTTCTGGTAGAGGCGATTCGGGTCGCCGTCGTTGGCGACGTAGAGGTCGAGTCGGCCGTCCCCGTCGAAGTCCGAGAACACCGCCCCCATGCTGTGGTCGAAGCGGGCCGCCTCGAGACCGGCCTGCACCCCGACTTCGCGGAACTTCGAGCGACCGTGCCGGTCGCGGCCCATGTTGAGGTAGAGGAGGTCGCGGACGCCGGCGTAGTTGTTCGGGAACCCGGCGGCCGAGCCCTTGACGGGGACGTTGACGTCGGTGTAGCCCGCGACGTACAGGTCCGGCCGCCCGTCCCCGTTCACGTCGCCGACTGCGGCCCCCTCGTGCCAACCGTAGACACGGATCCCGGCCGCACGGGCCCCTTCGGTGAACGTGCCTTTGCCGTTGTTCCAGAGCAGCTTGTCGTAGCCCGCGGTGGTGACGTAGAGATCGGTGTAGCCGTCGCCGTTGAAGTCAGCGGCCACGCAGCCCTCCCCGCGCACGGCGAGGTTCGCCCTCGACCGGCGGCTCACGTTCGTGAAGTGACCCTTGCGGTTTCGGAACAGCGCGCTCCGCGGCAGTCCGCCGTTCTTCTGCCAACGGGGGAGGTCCGCCGCCGAATACGAGTTCACCGCGAAGAGATCCAGCCAGCCGTCGTTGTTGTAATCGAGCATGCAGACCCCGCCCCCGGTCATCGCCGCCGGGTCGGGCGAGACTCCGAAGCGGAATGCGCCCTGACGAAAATCGAGACCGACCTGGGAGGCGACGTTCTCGAGACGAAGCCCGGTGAAGCCGCCTGGAGAAACGTGACTCGCGTCGGTGCCCGCAAATGCCCACCGCACGGGGACTGTGAGAGCGAGGGCGAGGAGCACCGAGACGCCCACCATCGTCAAGGCTCGCCGTGCGATGGGGGCAACGTCGACGGGCATCGAGTTGAACTACAGCACGTTTCGCCTCAGCCCGGCCAGCGGTGCTTGCAGGTCTAGAGTGACTCGATGACCCTCGACAAAGCGTTCGCGATCGTACGTTGGGTAGTGAACGAGGCGCCCGGACCCGTCTCGGTGCACGTCTCGGACGACCATGGGGAAGTCGTCCTCGCCGCCACCATGGACGATGCGCCTCCCGACACACGCCTCAACGCCGAGCGCAAGGCGTACACCGCCGCGCGGAGCGATGCCGTGTCGACCGGCGAACTCGCCGCAAAGGTCCGAGACGACCCTGTCGAGCTCGCGAGCTTCGATCCGTTCTTCACCTTCTTCAAGGGTGGCGTCGCCGTCTTCGACAAGGGGCGGCGAATCGGTGCTGTCGGCGTCAGCGGCCTGCCGGGCGACCAGGACGAGGCGATGGCCCGCCGCGGAATCGAAGCAGCCGGTCTGGCCACGAAGCCGTAGCCGCTTCTCGCAGAGAACGTGCTTGCCGGCAGCGAGCGCCCGCAGCCCATCATCTACGCTGAGCGCGTGGAGCCCGAGAACCACGCGCTCGAATGAGTGCCGTCGCGTCGATCGAGCGCGATCTGCGAGCGGCCGTCACCGCGGAAGTCGTCGCGCCCACCGCCGAGTATCTGACGGACCAGACCGAGGCGCGCGGGCTGAAAGGTCGCGCGGATGCGGTGGCGCTGCCGCGAACCGCGGAAGAGGTCGCCGACGTCGTCGCGTGGTGCTACGACCACGGCGTTCCGATCGTGCCGCGCGGAGGCGGAACCGGATACGCGGGCGGCGCGGTTCCGCTCGAGGGTGGCGTCGTCGTCTCGCTCGAGCGGCTCGAGCGCGTCCGCTCGTTCGACCCGCTCCTCTGGCGCATCGAAGTCGAAGCAGGGCTCCGGACGGCTGAGCTCCGTCGGGTCGCGCGCGAGGGCGGGCTTCTGTTCGCTCCCGATCCCGGTGCATCCGAGCAGTCGCAGATCGGCGGCAACATCGCGACCAATGCGGGCGGGCCGCACGCCTTCAAGTACGGGGTCACCGGCACATGGGTGACGGGACTCGAGGCGGTCGTCGCGCCGGGCGAGGTCGTGCACTTCGGCGGCCCATTGCGCAAGGACGTCGCCGGCTACGACCTCAAGCATCTCCTCATCGGCTCGGAGGGGACGCTGGGCGTGATCACCGCGGCGTGGCTGAGGCTCACGCCTGCTCCAGAGGCCGCGTGGCCGGTGATCGGTTTCTTCGACGGCGTGCGCGGCGGTGCGGAGGCGATCGAGCGCGTGGTCGGTTCGGGGCTCCCCGCGGCGGCGATCGAGTACTTCGACTCGGAGACGATGCGCTACGCGGGCGCTGGCTTCCCGGGCGACGTTCCGGAAGGTGCGTTCGCCGTGCTCGCCGACGCGGACGGCTCCACGGACGAAGCGGCGCGCGTCCGCAGCGAGCTCGTGGAGGTGTTCTCCGAGAACGCGCTCGCGCTCTACGCGCCCGAGACGCCCCGCGACATCGGCGCGCTCTGGCGCTGGCGCGACGGGCTCGCGCTCGTCGTCGACGCGCAGCGGGGCGGCAAGGCGAGCGAGGACATCGCGGTACCGCTCGACAAGCTCGGGGAGGCGATCCAGGAGTCGCTGGAGGTGGGACGCAGGCTCGGCGTGCCGGCCTGCTCGTGGGGTCACGCCGGCGACGGGAACCTGCATACGACCTTCCTGATCGCAGGCGACGACGAAGGAGAGGTCGCGCTAGCGCCGCGCCTCTCGGAAGGGCTGTTCGAGCTCGCCCTGCGCCTCGGCGGCACGATCTCCGGCGAGCACGGAGTGGGCTTCGTCAAGCGCAACTGGCTGGCGAAGCAGCTGGGGCCCCGCGCGTTCGAGCTGCACACCGCGGTGAAGCGCGCATTCGATCCCGAGAACCTGCTGAACCCCGGAAAGAAGGCTTGACCCACTGGACGACGCTGACGGGCGCGGGCGCGCTCGTCGTCGACGACCGCCGAATGCTGCTCGTGCAGCAGCGCCGTCCGTACGGCGTCCATTGGGAATTTCCGTCGGGCTACTACGAGTCGGGTGAATCGTTCGAACAGACGGCCGCCCGCGAAGTGCTGGAGGAGACCGCCGTCGCGGTCGAGATCGGTGATCTCCTCTGCACGATGGTGTGGGAGCGGACGAACGACCGTCGTCGAAATGTCCTGGCGTTCTTCCTTGCCGTTCCACTCGACACCGGAGCGAAGCCGAGGCCGCAGTTCGAGGAGGACATCGACGACGCCGCGTTCCTCGATCCTCGGGCGCTCGACCCAGGCGAGCTCCATCCGCTGAATCAGGCGGTCCTCGATCGCTGGGCGGCAGACGACCGCCGGCCGTTCCACCTCCACATCGACGTCTCCGTCAATCCCGACGGGACGCAGAGCTACGCAGTGCGGACGTGATTCGCAAGCTCCTCGTCGCGAACCGAGGCGAGATCGCAGTCCGTGTCTTCGGCGCGTGCCGGGAGATCGGCATCTCGTCGGTGGCCGTCGTCGCGCCGGACGACGAGGGATCGCTGCACGCGCGCTCCGCCGACGAGACGCTCGAGGTCGCGAGCTACCTCCACTCCGAGGAGCACATCCGGGCGGCAAAGCAGAGCGGCGCCGACGCGATTCATCCCGGGTACGGCTTCCTCGCCGAGAATCCGGAGTTCGCCGAGGCGGTGGGCGCCGCCGGCTTGACGTGGGTCGGCCCGCCCCCCGAAGCGCTTCGCGCGGGCGGCGACAAGCTCGAGGCGAAGCGCATCGCGCGCGCCGCGGGAGTCCCCGTTGTCCCCAGCGGCGATCCCGCTGACGTCGGCTTCCCCTTGATCGTCAAGGCCGCGGCGGGCGGCGGCGGGCGCGGCATGCGAGTCGTGCGCAGCGCGGACGAGCTCGAGGAAGCACTCGCTGCAGCGCGCCGCGAGGCGAAGGCAGCGTTCGGCGACGACCGGGTCTTCTGCGAGCGGTACGTCGAGCGTCCCCGGCACGTCGAGATCCAGCTCCTCGCTGACGCGGACGGCAACGTGTTGTCCCTCGGCGAGCGCGACTGTTCCGTGCAGCGCCGTCACCAGAAGGTGCTCGAGGAGTCGCCGTCTCCTGCCGTCGACCCGGCGCTTCGGTCGGCGCTGGGCGAAGCGGCGGTCGCATTCGCACGCGCGACCGGCTACGTCAACGCGGGAACTGCGGAGTTCATGCTGGACGGACGCGACTTCTGGTTCCTCGAGCTGAACGGGCGCATCCAGGTCGAGCATCCGGTCACCGAGCTGGTCACGGGAGTCGACCTCGTCCAGACGCAATTGCGGATCGCGGCCGGTGAGGCGCTCGACGTCCGCCCGGATCCGCGCGGTCACGCGGTCGAGGTTCGCCTCTACGCGGAGGATCCGAGGACGTTCTTTCCACAGACGGGCAGGATCGAGCGCCTTCTGCTGCCGAACACGATCCGCGTCGATGCGGGCGTCGAAGAAGGAGACGAGATCGGCGCGGCCTACGACCCGATGATCGCCAAGCTCATCGCGCACGGCGACACACGCGAGGAAGCATTCGGACGCCTGCGTGACGCTCTCCGCGAGACCGTGGTCGAGGGCGTCACGACGAACCTGCCCTTCCTCCGCTGGCTCGTCTCGCATCCGCTCCTGCGCGCCGGCGACTTCACGACGTCGTTCCTTGTCGAGCACCCGCCGCTCTCGCCGGCGCCCGCGCACACGGCCGCGCGGCCGTGGCGTACTCCCTTCCGCCTCAACTTGCCTCCCCCGCCTCCGGCGGAGCCGCCGGATGTCGACGCGCTCGCCGCTGACCACCGCGGGACTGCGGGTGAGCACAGCATGCTCACGGCGCCGATGCCCGGCACGGTAATTCGGTTGCTCGTACGCGAAGGTGACTCGGTCCATGCACGGCAGGCCCTCGTCGTGCTGGAGGCGATGAAGATGGAGACGCCGCTGACGTCGCCGTATGACGCCGTCGTTCGCGCGGTGCACGTCGAGGAGGGCGCGTCGGTCGCAGCCGGTGCCGTCCTTGTCGAGCTCGAGGAGTAGTTACTCGGTCGCGGGCGCCGGAACCTGCTGCTGCTGCTGCTGCTCGCCGCGGAGGTAGACCGCGATCACCGCGGCGATTCCGATCGCCATGACGGCGAGCATGCCCCAGAACCAGCCGAGTTGACCCACGGGCTTCACCACCATGTTCAAGACCACGGTGAGCAACACAACGAGCTCGCAGCGCGAGACCGTGAGGAGTCGGCGGATGCGGGCCTGCACGATCGGGGCGTCAGGACCGTGCTCGCGGATCAGCTCGGCCAACCGTCCGCTCTCCGGGCCCAGAAAGCCGAGGCCGATGCCGAACGAGAGGCCGAATGCGATCAAACCGAGGACAATCCAGTTCTGTCCCCACGACCAGTCGAGGTTGATCATCATCCCGAGCGCGGCTAGGAACAGCAGCAGCGATGCCGGCGTGAAGACGCGCATCCCCACCACCTCCGTGTCCTTGGCGAAGTCGGCCTGACGCTTCCCGTCGCCTGTCGCCAGGATCCGGAACGCGTAGGCCTGAATAATCGTCGCACCACCCACCCAGATGACTGCGGTGATGACGTGAATCGACTTGAAGAACGTGTACCAGGTCATGCGGGGAATTGAATAGCCCCCAGCGGTCCGGCACAACGGGCCGTTCGGCTAGCTCGGCCCCTAAAAAAGCTTTTGCAACTTCATCGCGGCGCCCATGTCGCCTTTGACCTTCAGCTTGCCAGTCATGTAGGCGCTGGTGGCATTCTGCTCGCCGCTCACGATCTTCTCGAACGTCTCTTCCGATGTCGAGATGACGGCGTCCGCGTCCTCGCCGCCGTCGGTCACATTGATCTTCCCGTCGTCGACGTTGACCGTCCACTTGCCCGCGCCGTCGATGTCGAAAAGGTAGGAGTTCGTCATGCCGGCCGTCTTCGACTTGTCGGCGCGGCTCTCGAGATTGTCGAAGAATTCCTTTGCGGTCGTCATGGCAGCAACCCTACCTCAGCCGCGGGCTCGAGCCGTTCACGCGCGCGTGGGCGCGGCAACTGCAGAGCGAGGAGGACGGCGAGAAACGGCGCGGCGGCGGCGACATAGAGCGCGGTGCGCAAACTCGTCGCGTCGGCAAGTGTCCCGAGTGCAACCGCGGCTACTCCGCCGAGCCCGACCGAGAGGCCGATGACGAGCCCGGATGCCGTCCCCACATGACGCGGCATGTACTCCTGCCCCATCACCATCGTCACGCCGAAGGTACCGACGACGCAGACGCCGATGAGTGCGAGCGAGATGGCGCCGGGCACGCCTCCGACGGTCACGAACACGAGGACGAGCGGTCCCGTCGCGGCGACGCTGCCGAGCAAGACGGGCCGCCGCCCGACGCGATCCGCAAGCGGCCCGAGCGCCAACGTCCCGACGCCGCCCGCGAACAGCATCAGCGCGAGCAGATGGTTGCCGTGTGACTTCGAGTGTCCGAGCGCGACCTCCCACAGCGGCACGAACGTGATTAGGCCGAACCACGCCACACTGCGGAGAGCGATCACTCCGAGCAAGAGCTTCATCGCGCGTGTGTCGTCGACCCCGCCCCGCGCGTGCGCCGCGGCCGACTCCGGCACGAAGTGCCGCAGGTAGGGAGTAGCTGCGAGGAGCGCGATGGCGATCACGAGGCATGGGATCCCGACGAGCAGGCCGCCCCGCAAGCCGAACGCGGCGATCGCCGCCGTCGTCACGATCGGCCCGAGCGCGTAGCCCAGGTTTCCGCCGACCGAGAACCAGGCCATCCCGCTGGCGCGCTTCCGCCCGCTCACGAATCCCGCGAACTTCGACCCTTCGGGGTGGAAGGCGGCGACGCCGATGCCGGAGGCGAGCACGAGCAGAAGGACGAGCCAGTAGCTCGGCGCGTCGGCCGCGAGCGCGATTCCCGCGCCGGCGAGGGCAACGCCCGCCGGCAGCAACCACATCGCACCGCGCCGGTCCGACCAGAGCCCGAAGAGCGGCTGGATCAGCGACGACGAGGCCTGCGAGGCGAGGATGACCGCCCCGACTGCGGTGTACGACAGCGAGAAGCGCTCCTTGAGGAACGGCAGCAGTGCGGGGAGCGCTCCGTTGGCGAAGTCCGTCGCAAGATGGCCGCTCGAGAGCAGCGCCATCGCGCGGCGGTCGATCTCGGCCCGCACACAAACAGGCTACAAAAGCGGTTTCAGGCAGCCTGCGAGTCGGACGGGAGGTAGCGCTCGATCAGCGCGTGTGAAAGCTCCCACTGCTTCCGCGCGAGCTTGACGCGGTTGCGCTCGAGGCGGTCGCCGTTGATGCCCGCGTCGCGGAGGCGCTGCCGCTCCATCGTCAGGTCGGAGATCTCCTGCAGCAGGGTCTCGACGCTGCGGCGAGTATGCCCGCGCCGAAACCGCGAGGGAACCGTCGGCCTGACGACTGTGGCGGTTGACGCGTGACTCATCATCGGCATGCGACGCGCAAGGGAGCGAGCGGTTAGGGCGATTTCGTAAAGGCACCGTAAAACCCTGCTCGGATAGCATCGCGGCGCTATGGCCGAGGTCACGATCGAGGTCAGAGCGCCGGGGGAGGACGAGTCCGGCGCGCTTGCGGTGCCCGTCTTCGAGGAGGACGGGACAAAGCTTTCGGAAGGCCTCGAGGAGGCGCTGCGCGACCGGCTCGCACGGCTTGCCGAGGAAGGAGAGCTCAAGGGCGAGCGGGGAAAGACGCTGCTTCTGCACACCGACGGTGAGGTGCCGTTTGGCCGCGTCGTCGCCGTGGGTGTCGGAAAGCGTGAGGAGGTGGACGCGGACGCGCTGCGCACGGCGGCGGCCGCCGTCGTCGCGCGTCTCGACTCGGTCGGCGGGTCCGTCACCTGGCCGCTCGATGAGTCGCTGCCCCTTTCGCCGGACGAGCAAGCGCGCGCAATCGTCGAGGGAACCGTCCTCGGCTCGTACGATCCCGGCCGGTGGAAGTCGGAACAGAATGAGAGCAAACCGGTCGAGAAGGTCGTCCTCTCCACCGCAAGCCGCGACGAGCTCGCCGACACGGGCGCTCGCACCGCACGAGTCGGCAGGTGGGTCAACGCCGCGCGCGACCTGGCGAACTCACCACCGAACGAGCTGACGCCGGAGCGTCTCGCCGGGCGAACCGAGGAGCTCGTCGGCGCCAACGTGCAGGTCGACACGCTGGAGCCGGCGCAGATCGACGAGCTCGGCATGGGAGCGTTGTCGGCCGTCGGTCGCGCGAGCGCCAACGGCCCGCGGCTGATCGTGCTCCGCTACGAACCGGGGCAGCCGGCGCGCACGGACCTTGTCCTCGGCCTCGTCGGGAAGGCGATCACGTTCGACGCGGGCGGAATCTCGCTGAAGCCGGCGTTGAAGATGGAGGACATGAAGGGCGACATGGCCGGCGGCGCGGCCGTGATCGCAGGGACCGCTGCTGTCGCCGAGCTCGAGCTGCCGGTCCGCGTCCTCGGAGTCGTCGCGGCGGCCGAGAACCTGGTCAGCGGCACGTCCTTCCGGCCCGGCGACATCCTGCGCGCGGCGAACGGCAAGACGATCGAGATAACGAACACCGACGCCGAGGGCCGGCTCGTGCTCGCGGACGCGATGTGGTACGCACGTCGTGAGGGAGCGACGCACCTCCTCGACCTCGCGACGCTCACGGGTGCGATGGTGTTCGCGCTCGGCGATCTGTACGCCGGCGTGTTCGCGAACGACGAGGACTGGTTGCAGCAGATTTTGGGCGCAGCGAACGCGAGCGGCGACCACGCGTGGCCGTTCCCGCTGCATCCGCGATACCGCCGCTACGTCGATTCGTCGTACGCGGACCTGAAGAACTCGTCCGACCTGCGGGAGGCGGGACCGGTCCTGGCCGCGGAGTTCCTCCGCGAGTTCGCGGGCGAAGGGCCGTGGGCACATATCGACATGGCCGGGCCCGGCTTTCTCGCGCGTCCTCGGGGCGACTATCTGACGCAGAGCGGTGGCACGGGCTACGGCGTTCGGCTGATCGTCGAGCTGTGTAGGCAGTTGACGACGTAGTCGGGTTGGACTTCGACCTCGAACAGGAGCACGAGCTCGTTCGCTCGACGGTGCGCGACTTCGCGCAGAAGCGTGTCGCGCCGGTTGCCGAAGAGCTCGACCGCCAGGGACGCTTCCCCTACGAGCTCGTCGGCGAGCTGGCGGCGCTCGGGCTGATGGGAATGACGATCCCGGAGGAGTACGGCGGCGCCGGCGCAGACACCGTGTCGTACGCGATCGCAGTCGAGGAGCTCACGCGCATCGACTCGTCCGTCGCGATCACTCTCGCCGCCCACCACTCCCTCGGCACGCTGCCGATCTACTACTTCGGCTCCGAGGAGCAGAAGCGCGAGTGGCTTCCCAACCTCGCGTCCGGAAAGGGGCTTGCCGCGTTCGGGCTGACCGAGCCGGGCGCCGGGTCGGATGCCGGCGCAACGCGGACCCGGGCTGACTTGCGGGACGGCCGGTGGGTGATCAACGGCTCGAAGATCTTCATCACCAACGCCGGCACCGACATCAGCGCGTGCGTGACGATCACCGCGCTGACCGGCGACGGCGAGATCTCCAACATCATCGTGCCGAACGGCACGCCCGGGTACGAGATCTCGAAGCCGATGAAGAAGCTCGGCTGGCGCGCGTCGGACACGCGCGAGCTCTCCTTCAAGGACGCGTCCGTTCCGGAAGGCAACCTGCTCGGCCCGCGCGGGAACGGCTTCCATCAGTTCCTGGAGATCCTCGACGGCGGACGGATCTCCGTGGCGGCGATGGGCGTCGGGCTCGCGCAGGGCGCGTACGACCTGGCACGTGCCTATGCGGAGGAGCGCCGGCAGTTCGGGCGGCCGATCACCAAGTTCCAGGCGGTGCGGTTCAGGCTTGCGGACATGGCCACGGAGATCGAAGCGGGGCGCAACCTCGTCTACAAGGCGGCGTGGCTGAAGGATCGCGGGCGCGACTTCGCTCTCGCGGCTGCGCAGGCGAAGCTGTACACCGGCGAGCTCTCGAATCGCGCCGTGAACTGGGCGCTGCAGATCCATGGTGGCTACGGCTACATGGACGAGTTCGCGATCTCGCGCCTGTACCGCGACCAGAAGATCCTGGAGATCGGCGAGGGCACCAACGAGGTGCAGCGCCTGGTCATCGCGCGCCACCTCGGGTTGTAGGACACAACACGTTCAAGGCACCGGCGGTTTGATCCTCGGGGCGGCGTTGAAGTCGCCGTAACGGTGGTGCATGAAGTGCGCCGTCGCCGTCATGCGCAGCGTTCGCGGCAGCATCGTGCGCCGGTCGATGACGAGCGTGAACCATGCCGGGCCGATGGGCTTCAGGAACGACACGACGTACGTCTTCCCCGTGCTCGACAGGACGTACGCGTTCGTGACGTGGCCGGCCCAGATCGGCTCCGGCTGCGGCGTGGGCTCCTGGGTGGATTCCTGCCACTTGCCTCCCGGAAAAAGGTCCCAGCGGCGGCGTCCGATGATGATCCCGGAGGCTCCGCCGCGGATCCGATACTCGAGACGGTTCGGCCGTTCGAGCGTGAAGTCCGCGACGACGCGGTTCCGGGGGCTCGAGGCGAGTCGCTCGACGTACTCCACGCTTCGCAGCCGCCGGAAGGTCCGCGTGGCGCCGGCGACGATCGCGTCCGCCGGTTGGAGCCTCGCGGGGACCGCGAACACGAGCTTCCGCCCGTCGACGGAGACCGTCATCTTCCGACGGGCCGGCACGAACGCGCCGTAGCAGCCCGCGCCGCACGATCGCGCACGAGTCCCCGCGATCGTCACATTGAGTCCGTTCACTCCGTTGCCGTCGGGCCCGAGGAGGACCACCTCCGCGCCGGGCGAGCGCACGGCGAGCGCGACGGCGTACTCACCGTCTTCTCGCGCTTGCACGACCATCTGCCTCGCAGGCAGAGGCGGCGGTCCGGTCGGGGCCGCCACCGCTGCGCTTGCGATGCGGTCCCGGCCCGGCCGGAGATCGGTGAGCAGTGCAACGGCAGCGACGAGAACGACGAACACCGCGAGCTCGACCGATGTGCTGCGGCGCAGCGCGCCCACCGCGTTCTGAGGAACGAGCCTGTACCGGTTGACCCAGCCGATCCCGACGAGCGCAGCCAGCAACGCCGTCTTCACCACGAGCACGCGGCCGTAGCCGGTCGACCAGAGCTGCGAGACCGAGTCGAGCTCCGCGAGCGCGCGGATCACACCCGTCCCGGCGAGCACGAGCACGGAAACCAGCGCGAGGTTCGAAAACCGCGCGAGCGTCGCCCGCCGGTCGCCGCCCGCACGCAGCGCGAGCGCAAGGGACACGAGGCCGCCGAGCCACAGTGACGCCGCTGCGACGTGCACGACGTCGGCGGCGGCCTCGATCCACGAGCGCCCCGCATCGAGTGCATGCCCGGCGAACGTCGGGCCCGGGATCAGCAAGAGGCCCGCGACCGCAGGCACGACGCCGAGTGGCGGATACAACGGCGTGATCGCCGCGAACAGCGCCCCAACCCCTGCGACGACGCACGCGGCGAGCATCACTCCCCCGAACCGCGTCGAGACCGAAACGTCGTGAATCGCGCTCGAAGCGCCGACGAGCACCAGCAGGAAGGCGACGAGGAACAACCGGGGCGGGACCGGCCCCACCACGAAACGGAAGAAGGCGGCGCCGGCGGCGGTCAGCAGTCCGGCGAAGAACAGCCACCGCGAAAAGACGTCCTGGAAGCTCGGGCCGTTGTCGGCGCTGAGCGCAGCCGTCGGCGGCGCGCGCCCCGCCCCCACTCCGAACGCGATCACCCCGGAGAGCCGGTGCCCGTCGTCCGAGAGCACACGCCAGAGGACGGTGTAGTCCCCGTCCGGCAGGCCACCGCGCAGGGGAACGACGAGAACGCGACCGCCCACTACGTGCGGACGGCCGGACAGGACCGACCCGCCGCCGTTCCGGATCGCCTTGATCCCGGACACCGGGCGGACATCGTCGTCGAAGACGAGTCGCACCTTCGACGGCGCCGCCTCGAGCACCGAACCGTCACTCGGATCACTCCGCACGAGCGTGGCGTGAGCCTGCGCCGCCGCCGGGAACATCAGAGCGAGAAGCAAGACGGCTGAGAACCACCGGAGGGGCAACGCGTCGAGAACGCTAGCTACCCCGAGGAGGAACGATGCGTCACCTGCCGTTGACGTACAACGCGCCGGAGGCGGCCTAGCGGGGCTCAGCTGCGGCGCAGCACGGCCTCATGAATCTCCCGCGTCAGGGCGGCTACCTGTTCAGTCAGCTCTTTGTCTTGCCGCGTTAGCTGCGTGTTCGACTGAAGTAGCTGCCTGAGTTTGTCAGTTTCGGCCTTCAGCGCCGCGACGCGCTCCTGATCGCGCTGCTCGGTTTGGGCGTGCATGTCCTCCGCCTTGTCCTCGGCGATCTTGTCACGCTCAGCCTGCCTGGTCTGCGCGAGCAGGATCAGGGGCGCCGCGTAGGCGGCCTGCGTCGAGAACGCCAGGTTGAGCAGGATGAACGGGTACGGGTCCCAGCGCAGGCTGAACGCGACCGCGTTGAGCGCGATCCAGGCGATGACCACGACCGTCTGGCCGAAGATGTACTCCGGCGTTCCGAAGAACCGTGCCGCGCGCTCGGCCCCGCGCCCGAAGGCATCGTGGCCGAAGGTGCCGTGATGCTTCTCCGAGCGCGCCGCCACTACGCGCCCAGGCTAGGCGCTTGAGCGGACAGCTACTCCTTGAGGTCCCATTCCCCAGACGTCCGGCGTCGACGTCGAAAATCATGGGGCACTGATCCGTCGCCCGGGTGGTCTCGGCAGGCCGCGCCTTTGCAGTCAACGGAGGAGGATCTCGGCGGCACGGGATCGGAGACTGCCCGCTCCCGCAAACCACGTTCGATCTCGGCGTCAATGGGAGGCTCACTCGATTGCTGCGATGCTCGAGCTGCGCGCGGACTAGGAGCCGCTGTGCCGGGGGGTCGTCTGACTCAGACGGCTGATTGGTTCGGCCCCCACGAGTCACGGGTCTCTCGCATCAGCTTCGTCTGGCACGGAATCTCGGCGGTGAGCTGTGTGCCTCGCCCCGGGGGGCTTTCGATGTGCAGCCGACCGCCGAGCGCTTCAACGCGATCCGCGAGACCGACGAGTCCCGAGCCGGGGACCGGCTCCGCGCCTCCGATTCCGTCGTCGCGCACGACTACCGTCGCAAACCCGTTCGACCGTTCGACGGCAACGCTTGCGCATGTCGCTTGCGCGTACTTCGCGACGTTCGTGATCGCCTCCGCGACGAGGTAGTAGATCGCCGCTTCGACGGAGTCCGGCAACCGGTCTTCCGGAAGCCGGGTGAGCTCGACCGGTATAGGCGCGCGCTCGGCGAGTGCGCGGATCGCGGCCTCGAGGCCTCGATCAGTGAGAACGGCTGGGTGAATCCCGCGCGCGAGTTCACGGAGCTCCGCGAGCGCGTCATCGAGCTCGCTCTCTGCTTCGGCAAGAAGCGCCTCTGCGGATTCGGGGTCCTTCCGCAGGCTCGCCTTGATCAGCCGGAGCTTGAGTGCCAAGGAAACGAGTCGTTGCTGCGCGCCGTCGTGCAGGTTTCGCTCCAGACGTCGGCGCTCGGTGTCACCTGCCTCGACGATTCGGACGCGTGACGCGGCGAGCTTCCTATATGCATCGGCGTTCGCCAGCGCTTGCGCGACGAGCTCGGCGAAGTCGGCGAGACGGCGCTCTGATCCCGGTGCAAGCTGTTCGTCGCGTTGTGCCGCCGCCACGAGGGCGCCCCAGACGTGGCCGCCAACCCTGATCGGCGCGGCGCTGGCGGACCCGTAGCCAAAGCTGCTCAGACGTTCCACGATCTCGGGGGCGCGGCCTTCGTAATCGTCGATCCGCTCGGGTCGGCCTGTCTTTCGGATCTCCGCGAGAACGCCGGTCTCCTCGACCGGCACGTGCGAACCGACCGGGAACGCGAGCCGGCCAGTATCACTCCAGCCGCCGACGAACGTGACCCTGCCGTCCTCGTCGAAGCGTGCGAGGCTGGCCGCCGACGCTCCGAGCGTCTGGGCCGCCTCGACCGTCACCTGCTCGAAGACGCGGCCCGATGCTGCCTCGCCCGCGACGAGCGTGGCGATCCGTCGCAACGCAGTCTGCTCGTCGGTGAGCGCCTGCTGTGCACGCTCGCTGGCGGCTCGCTCGGCCGTGACGGCCGCGAGGATGAGCGATGTCAGCGCGGCGACCGCCACGAACAGCTGGCTCGCGAGCACGCTGTGCGAGATCGACGCCCGTACGAACGGTCCCGAGCCGTGCGCGGTGTTCCACACCGTCAAGGAGGAGGTGATCGCGAGCCCGGTGGCAGCACCGAACGGCCCGAAGCGAAGCGCCGCCCAGATCAACACGGGAAAGACGATGTACGGCACGTCGCGCTGCGACGGCAGCTCGATCAGCACGATCAGGATGGCAAGGAGAAGCACGGCCTCTGCGAGCTGCAGGCGGGGCATCCGCCACGTTCTGCGCGCTGCCCAGACGAGGATGAGCGGCGCGAACACGAGTGCGCCGGAAAAGTCGCCGAGCCACCAGGTGCGGAAGACATTGACGAACTCGTCCGCGTTGATCACGTCGCCGAGCCTGAGCGAGACGACGCCGAAGACGGCGCTGATCAGCGTTCCCAGGGCAGCACACGCGACGAGGGCGAGGACGTCCCAGACCCGCTCGAGCGCGATTCGCTTCTGCGTCAGTCGGCGGAACAGCACCGCCGCGACGACGACTTCGAGCGTGTTCCCGACCGTCTGACCGACGATCGTCCCCCACGGCGTCGAAAAGTCGGCGAGCAGCAGATCGCCGATGACGATTCCGGGCCAGATCCCGGGGCCGAGAATGACCAACGCGGCGACGCCGACGCCGACCGGCGGCCACAGCGCTGTGACGGTGCCGTGCAGGTAGGCGAGGCGAAGCCCCGCGCGGCCGGCTCCGTAATACAGCCCCGCGACGGCGCCGACCATGATCCCGTACACCACGAGCCGTCCAATGCCCGTGCGCTTCCATGCGTCGAACCGCTCGACCAGCGAGCGATCGTCCGGCGCAGAAGCGGCTACTGTCGGGCTCAAGTCTTCGAGAATAGACCGTACGAACCGGAAACACGAAGGCCCGCGCAAGCGAGGCCTCGAGGTACACATCGAGCCGCTTTGGGATCTCCGATGTCACCCGTTATCACATGGGCGGACACATGGCCCCGATCGTTCATGCCGGATCGTTCACGACGCGCCGCGAGGCGAGGCTGCCGGCGCAGCTGGCGGCGAACTCGTCGAAGCACACGCCAGCGTGCGCCGCACACGCGGCTGTTCGAGCTCGCGCAACACGACGGCGGGTGCCTTCCGGCCGTCACTCGCCTGCGACCCGAACGGACCGAAAAAAAGGGCCCTCGATCCCGCTCCCTGAGCCTAGGCGAGACTTCAAGAAAGCTAGCGGGCTAGGCAGGGCGCGAACGACGAACTGTTGCGGCCGAGTCATGCTCGCGACCTCGTCAGGCGCGTGGCCAGCTCCGAGATCACGCGGGGCCGCGTCGAGAGCGACGGGAACGGCTTACGGCATTTAGTGGTCGATGGCTCCGCTGAACGTGCCGGAACTCACGCCCGTCACCTGGTCCACGGTGCTTTCCAGCGTGAAGTTGCCGGTTGCGCCAGCGAAGCGTCCCGTACCGCCTGTGATGGTGTAGATCTCGACGATCGAGAGCATCGTAGGACCTGTCCGGGTCGCCTGTCCGGCGACGCTGGCGGTCAAGGTGTCGCCGTTCGCCGCAGTGAACGTCGCGGCTCCTGTTGAAGTCATGGTCAGAACGTTGATTTGCATCACCACATGCTCTGTGTACCTGCCGAGATATGTGGCGGTGCCCGTGCCCTCCCGATCCAGAAAGCGGATCGGGAAAACGACCTGGCCCGTTTCAACCGCGTTAACGGTTCCCTTGAATGGAGTCTCAGCCGCCACCGCGCTGACCGCGATGCTCGCCAGCGACACCGCGACCGCGACAACCAGTCCGACGAAGCGCGGGTGACGAATCTTCATTCCGTTCCTCCTTTGGAAGCGGTCGGCCGCCGTGACCAACAGGCGCCCTTCACCGTAACCACTTGTGACACAAGAAACAAGAAACTCTCTAGGGAGGCCGGGGGCAGCCCGAGGCGGACGAGCCGGACCTACAGGCCGAATAGGCAGGTCGTCGGGGTCGAGCGCGTCCCAGCTCGACCTCGACTCCGATGATGCTGCGGCGCTGCTGGGTCACAGCTCGGCGAAGGTCATGCTCCCCGCTTTTGCTGTCCTGGTGTGGTTCTCGTGTGGCCTCGAAGGCCGTTGCGCGGACACAATCCCTGCTCAGAGGGTTTTTCACACTTCAAGAAAGCTAGCGGGAGACGCTGTTAGCTTCTGGTACGTGCTGTTTCGCCAGTTCGTCGACGACGATCTCGGCTGCGCCTCATACCTCATCGGCGACCCGGCTCAGGGCGAGGCGTTTCTCGTCGACCCCGCTTACGCGATCGAGCCCTACATCGAGGTCGCCGAACGGAACGGGCTGCGCATCACCCGCGTGCTCGAGACACACACGCACGCCGATCACGTCTCCGGTCACGGCAGGCTCGCCTTGGAGCACGACGTTCCGGTGTCGGTGCATCCCGATGCGAGCCCCGAGTTCCCGTTCGACGCGTGCGAGGACGGCGACGTGCTCAACGTGGGCTCCGTCACGATCCGCGTGATCCACACCCCCGGCCACCGTCCCGAGCACTGCGCCTTCGTCGTCGGCGAGCGGCTCGTGCTCACCGGCGACTCCCTGTTCGTCGGCGACGCGGCGCGCCCGGATCTCGCGATCGACGCACGCGAAGGCGCGGAGGGCCTCTTCCACTCGCTGCAGCGCCTGACGGAGCTTCCGGAGCTGTACGAGGTCTATCCCGGACACGTCGCAGGCTCGCTCTGCGGGGCAGACATGAGCCCGGCGCGATCCTCGACCGTCGCACACGAGAAGAGGACGAACACCGCGCTCGTCTACGGGACGGTGCAGGAGTTCGTCAACGCGTCGGCGACGATCTCCACCCCGCGACCGCCGACGACCGCCCGCGTCGTCGACCTGAACAAGGGGCCGTTTGTCGGCGCGCCGGCGCCGTTGCAGGCGCTCGACGAGCCGGGCGAGGGAACGATCCTCGACGTGCGCGCCGCGGAGGCGCATGCCGCCGGCCACATCCACAGCGCGTTCAACGTCCCGGTCTCGGGCTCAGCGTTCGCGACACGAGCCGGGTTCATCCTAGACCCCGACGAGCGGATCGTGATCCATGCCTCCGACGCAGCCGAGGCGGAACGTGCGGCGCGCGGCCTGCGCGCCGTCGGCTTTCTCGAGCTCGCCGGCTACATCACCGAAGCGAACGCAACCGAGCAGCTGAGCCCAGTCGAGATGGGCGAGCTGAAGCGGCTGCTCGAGAACGGATCCGTGCAGGTCTTGGACGTCCGCGAGAAGTCCGAGCGCGACGAGGGTTACATCCCCGGGTCGCTGCACATCCCGTTCAGGCTGCTGCGCAACTCGGGCACCGACGGGGTCGACACGGAGAAGCCGGTCGTCACGATCTGCGAGTCCGGGATGCGTGCGAGCATCGCGGCCAGCCTCCTCACCGCCGCCGGCGTCGAAGCGCGTCCGGTGCTGCACGGCGGTGTGAACGACTGGCCCGGCGGAACGGTGTCGTTCAGGCGCTGCGGCTCGGGCTAGGGCGAGCTCAGCCGCTCGACGACGTAGCCGCGCTCGTCCATCGCGCCCAGCAAGTCGTGGCAGTGTCCCTCGTTTCTCGTCACGAGCGTGAGCTCCACCTCCGTCTCGGTGACCGGGATGGCCATCCCCTCGCGGTGGTGCTCGACGGCGATCACGTTGCCGCGTTCCTGCGCGACGAGCGAGAGCAACTTGATCAGCTCGCCCGGCCGGTCCGCGAGACGCGTCCGCACGACGAGGTAGCGACCCGCGGAGGTGAGGCCGTGCCGCATCACGGAGATCAGCATGGTCGCGTCGATGTTGCCGCCCGAGAGAACGGGAATCGCAACATCGGAGCCGCCCGCCTTGCTCGCGAGCAGCGCGGCAACGCCGACGGCGCCTGCGCCTTCGACGACGAGCTTCGTGCGTTCCATGAGCAGCACGATCGCCTCGCTGATCTCGTCGTCCGTCACCGCGACGATGTCGTCGAGCAGGTCCTCGAGCAGCGGCATCGTGAAGTCGCTCGGCACCTTCACGGCGATCCCATCGGCGATCGTGTAGCCCTCGACGCCCGCCTGCACGCCGACGATCCGCACATCCGGACGCAGCCCGCGCAGGGCGGTGGCCATCCCGAGTGCGAGCCCGCCGCCTCCGATCGGGATCAGCACCGTCTCGAGATCCGGCGCCTGTTCGAGCAGCTCGAGCGCGATCGTGCCCTGGCCCGCGATCACCAGTTGGTCCTCGTACGGATGGATGAACGTCGCCCCGGTTTCGTCGACGTCTTCGAGCGCCGCCGCCAGAGCGTCCTCGAAGTCGACGCCAAGGAGCTCGGTCTGCGCTCCGTAGTTGCGGCAAGCCTCGACCTTCGCCATCGGCGCGTCCAGCGGCACGTAGATGCGGGCGCGGATACCGAGCTCGCGCGCCGCCCACGCGACCGCCTGGCCGTGATTGCCGGCGCTCGCTGCGACGACGCCCGCCTCGCGTTGCGCCGGCGAGAGGGTTCCGAGCTTGTTGGCCGCCCCGCGGATCTTGAACGAGCCTGTGCGCTGCAAGGTCTCGGCCTTGAGCCGAACCTGACGGCCGGAGAGGCGAGAAAACGTCTCTGACGCATAGAGAGGGGTCTCCGCCACGATGCCCCGCAGGCGCTGACCAGCCTCCTGGATGTCAGCGAGAGTCGGTGCCGTCCGTAGCGTCGTCAAGCTTGAAGACCCTTTCCATTATCTCGCGCACGGCCGTCAACGGGTCGAGCTCGCGGCGTTGCACCTCGTCGAGCAGACGTCTCAGCTCGGGATCGTCCGCCACGGCTCGCTCGAGATGCGCCTTCATGCGCCCGGACGCGACGGCGAACACCTCGGCGGCCAGGTTCTTGCGGCGGCGCTCCTCGAGCCCGCCTTCCGACTCGAGATGCGCGCGATGCTCCTCGATCTTGGCCCACAGCTTCGCGACGTTCTCGCCGCGCGTCGCCTCCGTCAGCACGATCGGCGGCCGCCACGAGCGGTCGCGGTCCAACGAAAGGATCGACCGGACCTCGTTCACCATCGTCTTCGCCGCGGGATGATCCATCTTGTTGACGGCGATCACGTCGGGGATCTCCATGATCCCTGCCTTGAGCGCCTGGACCGAGTCACCGGATCCGGGCATCAGGACGAGCACGATCGTGTCGGCGATTCCGATTACCTCCACCTCGCTCTGCCCGGCGCCGACGGTCTCGAGGAAGACGAGCTCTTTGCCCGCCGCATCGAGGACGAGGAGCGCCTGCAGCGTCGCCTCCGCGAGCCCGCCGAGGTGTCCGCGCGTTCCCATCGACCGGATGAAGACACCGGGGTCGAGGAAGTGGTCCGACAGGCGGATTCGATCGCCGAGCAGCGCGCCGTGCGTGAACGGGCTCGACGGGTCGACCGAGATGACGCCGACCGTGCGCTCCTGCGCGCGCAGGTGGCCGAGGAGCGCGGAGATGAGACTCGACTTGCCGACGCCCGGCGGCCCCGTGATGCCGATCGCATATGCCTTGCCGGTCTCGGGGTAGATGTCGCGGACGAGCTCGTACGCGAGCGGATCCGAGTTCTCGACGAGCGAGATGGCGCGGGCCAGCGCGCGTTTGTCACCCGCCCGGACTCCGGCGGCGAGCGACTCGCGCGTCCAGTCGCGGCGCGCGGCGGGCACTTACGCCGCCTCGGCCTCCGCAGGCCTCTCGTGAGCTCGCTCACCGGAACGCGCCAACGCGTGCGCGACGAGCGATACGAAGGCGAGCACGAGCGCGACCCCGCCGAAGATCCAGCGTGGGCCGACCGCGTCGGTGAGCGGCCCTGCAACGACGAATCCCAATCCGTAAGCGGCGTAGTTCACGCTCATGATCAGGGTGAAGACGCGGCCGCGGATCTCGTCGGTCGTGCCGCGCTGAACCAGCAGCGCGTTGCACACTACGGCGGCGCCGTTGCCGATGCCCGCCACGACGAAGCACGGCAGCGAGGCCCAGACGTTCGGTGCGAGCGCGGCCGCCCCCACTCCCGCCGCCTGCAGCAGGATGCTCGTCGCGTAGACGCTGCCGACCGGGCGGCGCTCGACCCAGCTGCCGGTGACAAAGCTCCCGCACGCGAGGCCGAGCCCGATGCAGCCGAAGATCAGCCCGTAGCCGAGATCACCTGCGTCGAACGCGTCCTTCGCGAGGAACACCTGCGCCGTCTGGGTCGATGCGACGGCACCCAGTGTGATCGACCAGACGATCAAGACGGTCAGCAGCGGACGTGTTCGAAGGACATGGACGAATCCCGCACGCAGATCGCGGAGATGGCCGCCGCTCGCGGCGAGGGCTCCGTGCAGGCTCCCCGCCGGGATCTTCAGCACGAGCAGGACCGAGGCGAGGAACGAGACGGCGTTGACCCAGTAAGCGAGGTCGGGGCCCCACGCCGCGACGAGGACACCGCCGATAATCGGCGCGATCGTCCAGCTCACGTTCTCGCTCGTCTGGATCAGCGAGTTCGCGCGCGCGAGCTCTTCCTCGTCCACGAGATTCGGCAGCCCGGCATAGACGGCCGGCCTGAAGAAGCCGGTTGCCAGTCCCGCAATGCCCGCAAGGGCGACGATCGCCCCCGCGGAGTTGGCGAACGGAAGCGCGCAGAAGACACCGAAGCGAACGAGATCCGCGGCCACCATCAACCCGCGGCGCGAAAAGCGATCGAGCAGAGGGCCGAAGAAGAGCCCGATGGCGACGGCGGGCAGGAACTCGACGATGAGCAGGGCGCTGATCCAGGGGCCGGAGTCGGTCCTGTCCTTGACGTCGACGACGAGCGCAACGGTCGCGAGCAGGGTGCCCAGGCTCGAGCCGAGCGTCGCAATGAACAGCAGCCGGAACTCGGCGGCCGTGCGAAGCAGGCGCAGCTGGCGGCGGGCGCCGATCACCCGGCGGGCAGGGTCTCCGGAAGCGGCTCCCGCTTCGTCATCCGTGCCAGGGCCGCCGCGAGGAACGCATGCTCGTCGCTCGTGCCGACGGTGATCCGCACCGCTTCCGGTGCGCCGAATCCTGCGAGCGGCCTGACGATCACGCCTTCCTTCAGCAGCGCCTCGAAGAACGTCTGCCCGTCTTGCTCGACGTCGATATAGACGAAATTGCCGACAGCCGGGCCTACGACGTTGTATCCCGCGTTCCGGAGCACCTCTTCCAGCTCGGTACGTCCGATCGCGTTGAGGCGGCGCCGCTCCGCGAGCTCCCCAGCCGCGCCGAGGCTTGCGAGCGCGGCCTCCTGCGCCGGCGTCGACAGGTCGAAGGCGCGCCGTGTTTTTCCGAGCGCCGTGACCAGCTCGGCCGGCCCGACGCCGTAGCCGACGCGCAGGCCCGCAAGCCCGTAGATCTTCGAGAACGTACGCAGGACGATCACCTGGCGGCCGCGCTTGAAGTACTCCTCGATCCCATCCGGATAGTCCTCGCGGTCGATGTATTCGAAATACGCCTGGTCGAGCACGGTCAGTACGTTCTCCGGCACCCGCTCGAAATAGTCGTCCAGCTCAGCGCGCGTGTTCATCGTCCCCGTCGGATTGTTCGGATGACAGAGGTAGACGACCTTCGTGCGCTCGGTCACCGCAGCGAGGATCCCGTCTAGGTCGTAGCGGTCCTCTTCCAGTCGAATCCGACTCGGGATCGCGCCGAGTTTGATCGCATAGAGGACGTAGCTCGGGAACGACGGCCACCCGCAGACGATCTCGTCGCCGGGATCGAGCACCGCCTGCGAGATCCCGTCGATCAGGCCGTCTGCACCGGCGCCGGCGGCGATCTCGTCGAACCGCACCCCGTGACGCTCGGCAAGCGCCGCCCGGAGGCGGTAGGCACCGCCGTCGGGGTACCGGTTCAGCTCTCTCGCCGTCCGCTCGATCGCCTCGAGCGCTTCCGGGAACGGGCCGAGCGGTCCTTCGTTCGACGCGAGCTTGACTACCCTCGGGAGCCCGAGCTCGCGCTGGACCTCCTCGACCGGCTTTCCCGGCTCGTACGGGATGCACCCGCCGAGTGCCGGCCGCACCAGGCCGGCGGACACGTGCGCCACCCTAGTCGCTCGGGGCGGCGGCTTGATTCGAGCTCTTGCGCCAGAACCAGGCGGCACCGGCTACGGCGGCGACGACCGACGCCACGATCGTCGCGATCGCCGACTTGTTCAGCCCGACGTAGTCCCCTTTGCCGGGCACTGCAGTGCGCGCCTTCCTTTTCGCGATGGTCTTCGCACCCTGCCAGGCCATCCAGCCCAGGAGAGCGTTGCGTCGGTTGACGATGGTCATGAGTCCGCTCCTTTCGGAGCGAGGTTACCAACCTGCGTTCGCGTAAAACCGGACGGTCGGGTCGCTACTTCGCTTTCTTGTCGTCCGGCGGGCCGGGAACCTTCGGCACGGTCTTCTCCGGCTTGGGCTTCGGCGCGGCGTCCGCCCGGCTCGGCGGCTTGATCGGCTTCGAGGCGTTCGGCGCGACACGGCGCCACTGTGGGTGCGCAGGGTGGACTGGTTGATGGGCCCGGACGGGATGCACCTTCACATGATCTCGGCCCTTGCCGGCTCCCACTGCGCGCGCGCTCCTCGCGCGGCCGCGAGCCAGCGCGCGCTGCTTCTGCGCGCGCTCCCTGCCGGACGAGGGAACGACTTTCGCCTTGACGCCTCGGCCGACGTTCCGTGCGGGCGGATGCGTCTTCCGGCGTAGGTGCACGTCGACGGCGAACCCTCGCGCGACGGTGGTGTTCGCAAGCGCCACAGCGTGCCGCGCCGGCTCTCGCGCGACGGCCTCTGCCCCGGCGATTGCGGCGCTCGTGGACAGCGGTGGACGAGTCGGCTTCGCGGCGGCCGGTTGCGGCTCTCGCCACGGCGCATGCCGGACGGCCTCGTACCCTCCGCCGCCGATGACCGCGCCCGCGACGACGGCGGCTGCAGCCTTGAGCGCGACTCCTGAGCCGACAGCGGCCCCACCGCCGCCGAACAGGGAGGCGAGGGAGCTCGGCACCGGGATCAGGCCGAGCGACTTCAGCGCGCTGCGCTGCGCGCGCTGACGCCTGGCGAAATGCGCGCACTCGGCGCACTCACGCAGATGCGCGCGTAGCTGTGCCTTCTCGTGACGGGACAGCCGGCCGTCGAGCTGACGCGAGATGGCGAACTCCGCCTCACCGCACGTGAGCGAACCTTCGAGCTGTTCCCGCAACGCGCGCCGTGCGCGGAAGATGAGCGTCTCGACCGCGCTCACCGACAGCTCGAGGATGTCCGCGATCTCCGCATACGAGCGACCCTCGAGCTCGCGCATCACGAGCGCTGCGCGCTGATTGAACGCGAGCTGCCCAAGCGCGCGGCAGATGTCCTCGCCGCTCGGCGTGTCGACATCGACGATCGCGTCGGCGATGTCGTCGTCGAAGGAGACCTCCGCCGGCCGGCGCGCCGACTGGCGAAAGCGCTGGCGGCAGACGTTGTGCGCGATGGTGATGAGCCAGTTTTGAGGCTTGTCCGGCCGGTTCCCCTTCTCGGTGTACGCTCGGTAGGCGTTGAGGAACGTCGTCTGCGTGACGTCCTCCGCGTCCACCGGGTTGCGCATGACGGCGAGCGCGTACCGATAGACGTCGCCGACGTGGCGCCGGTAGATCCGCTCGAACCCCCGGTCCGCGCGTGCCCGCTGCACCCGCAAGGGCGCCATACCCTGGTAGATACCCGATCCGCGAGAATCTTGCGGTCCCGGGCGGGTCATGGGCTAAGGCAACCTCGGGAGGGGCGGCGCCGGCGGAAGGGGCGGCGGCTGGACTGGCGGAACCGACGGCGCCTGCACCGGCGGGAGCGGCGGCACCTGTAGGGAGGGAACCTGCGGTGCCTGCACGGGCGGGAGCGGCGGCACCGCCGGCGGCTGGACCGGCGGGATCGCCGGCACGTTCGGAAGGATGCCCGATGTTGCGCTCGAGACGGCCGTCGTGACCGTGTTGACCACGCTCTGCGCCGCGTTCGTCACGACCTGAACCGGCGCGTGTGGCAGCGTCTCCACCGGTGGCGCCGGTACCGCTCGGCGGGCAGCCTGAGATGGCGGAGCGGCGCCGTCAGCGCGAGCCGCGCCTGCTGGGTCGCCGAGCTGAGCTCCCTGGGAGCCGGCCCGGCCACGGACGACGAGGTGCGTCGCGCCCGAGCGGTCGCGTTTGGGCAGGGCAGGGATCAAGCCGGCGGCGTCCGAGCGCGTCGAGGCGACCGAACCTCCGCCCTTCGCCTCCGCGGCGCTCACCGGCCGGGACCTGTCGCCTCCGAGGCCCGTCGCGACGGCGCCCACGACGAGGGCGACGAGCGCCTTCCCGACAAAGCCGGCACCGACGATGGCGCTGCTTCCGGCGGCGGCGCCGCCGCCTTGGAAGAGCGGCGCCAGCGAGCCCGGCAGCGGCACGCCTGTGAGGACGCGGAGCGCAGACGTCTTGACGCGCAGGGACCTCCGCGCCCGAAAGATGAGCGTCTCGACCGCGGAGACGGAGAGACCGAGCGTGTCCGCGATCTCAGCGTACGTGCGGCCTTCGAGCTCGCGCATGACGAGCGCCGCCCGCTGGTTGAACGGCAGCCGGCCGAGCGCGCGCAGGACGGTTTCCAGGTTCGGCTTGTCGTCTTCCGGAACAGCGAGCTGCTCGATGTGATCTTCGAGCGGCACCTCCTGGACGCGGCGGCTCGCGTGCGCGTAGCGCGAGCGCGCGACGTTGTGGGCGATCTTGATGAGCCAGTTGTGCGGCTTCTGGATCTCGTCACCGCGCTTGAAGGCGCGGTACGCGTTCATGAACGTCGTCTGAGTGACGTCCTCGGCGTCCGTCGGGTTCCGCAGCAGCGCGAGCGAATAGCGGTAGACGTCCGCGACGTACCGCTGGTAGAGCCGTTCGAAAGCCTGATCCCGCGCCCGGACTGCGGGCTCGCGAGCCACTGACGCCATGACTCTCTAAGAACGTTCCCGGCGCCAATTCAGGTACGCACCGGCTTTGCCTTTTGAAAGAGGGCTTGGCTAAGCGGCAGTCGTGGCGCGCTTGCGGTTGGGCAGGTGGATTGCGCGGCCCAGCGCCACGAGGCCCGCCTCCTTGACTGCCTCCGACAGGGTCGGATGGGCCGCCATCCCATCCGCGACCGTCTCGACCGTTGCCTCGGCGTCGATCGCGACGACTCCGGCCTCGATCAGGTCGGTGACGTGCGGTCCCACCATGACGATCCCGAGCAACTCGCCGTAGCGCGTCTCGTGGATCGACTTCACCCATCCAACCGTCTCGTTCTGCATGACGGCCCGTGCGTTGGCGACCCACGGGAACATGCCGGTTGCGATGTCGTCGCCGTACTGTTCCCTCGCCTCCGCTTCGGTGAGCCCGACGCCGGCGACCTCCGGGTCCGTGTAGATCGGGCGCGGCACCGCGCGATTGTCGACGACGGCCTCGTGGCCGCACGCGTTCTCCGCCGCGACCTCGCCCTCGCGGAACGCGGTGTGCGCGAGCTGCCAGTAGCCGGCGCAGTCGCCCACCGCGTAGATGTGCGGGACAGTGGTGCGGCGGTGCTCGTCGGCGGCGATTCCCTTTCGCTTGTCGAACTCGACGCCGATTCCTTCGAGGCCGAGACCCTCGACCGTGGGTCCGCGGCCAACGGAGACGAGCATCAGGTCGGCATCGACACGCTCGCCGTCACCGAAGTAGGCGGTCAGCCCGTCGCCCGTCTCCTCGACCTTCGTGCACTGCTTCTCGAGGTGAAGCGTGACTCCGCGCCGCCCGAACTGCTTCGCGAGCTCCTTCGACGCATCCGCATCCTCCTGCGGAATCAGCGACGAGAGCATCTCGATGATCGTCACCTCGCTGCCGAAGCGGCGGAAGATCGACGCGAACTCGCAGCCGATGATGCCGCCGCCCAGGATCACGAGCCGTCGCGGGACCTCGGTCTGCTCGAGTAGACGTTCCGAGTCGACGCAGCGCTCGGAATCGAGGCCTTCGATCGGCGGCCACAGCGGGAACGAGCCGGTCGCGATGATCGCCGTCTTGAAGGTGACGTCCTCCCCGCCGTCGACGGCGATGGTGCTCGCGTCCTTGAAGGCTCCGACGCCCTTCACCCACTCGACGCCGTTCGCCTTGAAGAGCGAGGCGACGCCGCTCGTCATCTGCTTGACGACGCCGGCCTTCCACTCGTTCGCCTTCCCGAACTCGAGCTGGAAGCCGTCGAGCTTCACGCCGAGCTTCCCGAACGTCTCCTCTGCTTCCTTCAGCGCGAACGCGGTCTGCACCCACGCCTTGGTCGGGATGCAGCCGATCCTCAGGCACGTGCCGCCGAGCTCCGGCTCGCGCTCGATGCACGCAGTCCTCGCACCGAGCTGCGCTGCGCGGATGGCCGCGGTGTAACCACCAGGGCCCCCTCCGAGGACGGCCACGTCGACTTCCATCACTGTCGATCGTATCGAGCCGTTAGAGGTCTGCCTTCATGG
Source organism: Actinomycetota bacterium (assembly GCA_046727655.1). Classification (GTDB taxonomy): domain Bacteria; phylum Actinomycetota; class Thermoleophilia; order Gaiellales; family Gaiellaceae; genus 3-1-20CM-4-69-9. Next base: position 22,927 of record JBKPDB010000005.1, on the reverse strand, counting down.
TGACGGTTCCGTCCTTCTCCTCCGCGGGCCGGAAGCCGTACCGCTCGTAGAGCTTCGTCATGCCTTTTTCGGCGCTGAGACTGACGGCCGAGTAACCCTGTTCGCGCGCGCGGTCGAGCAGCGCGCTCATCAGCTGGCCGCCGAGGCCGCCGCCGCGGCGGCTCGGCACGACCGCGATGGTGAGCTCGGGCGTGTTCTCGTCGACGAAGCCGAACCCGGGTGCATCCGCAGGGAAGATGCGGTACCAGGCGGCGCCGACCGGGCCGGCCTCCCACGCCACGAGGCCCGCGTCGCCGGGACGGCCCCAGTTGTTCACGTAGCGCGCGACGGGCAAGTCCGGGTCCTCGTTGAGGCGCCAGTGGTACGCGTGCTTGAGCATGTCACGGAGGAAGCGGACGTCCTGCGGCCCTGCCGGGCGGATCACGAGTGTGAGTGTAAGTGCGGAGCCGATCGAGATCCGGCCGCTTCGCCTGAACGATCGGTTACGCCCGCAGCTCCTGGGCGAACTGAAGGCGGTTGCCGTCCGGGTCGTAGACGTCGAGGAGGCGCATCTCCCCGTGAAGCTCGAACACGACGCCGACCTCCACCCCGTCGTTTCGCAGCTCCTCCGCGACAGCCTTGACGTCCGCAACGTCGACGTGTGCGACGCCCGCGTCCTCCTGCGGCTCTCCCTGTGCGAGGCCGATCACCATGCCGCTTCGCTCGAGCTTGACCCAGCCGTCCTCCGGATCGACGTACGTCTCGTCGAACCCGAGCTTGTCCTTGTAGAACCGGCGGGCGGCCTCGAGATCGCGTACTTGGTACCAGACCACTAGAGCGCGAGACCGGGCTCTTCGAGGAAGCTCTTCACGGTGCGGAGAAAGTCGGCGCCCGTCGCGCCGTCCACCGCGCGATGGTCGCACGTCAGGGTCAGCTCCATCCGCGGGCGCACGACGGGCGCGCCGTCGACGGCGACGACCTTGTCCTCCGTCGAGCCGACCGCCAGGATCGCCGCCTGCGGCGGGTTGAGCACCGCGATGAAGCGCTCGATCCCGTACATGCCGAGGTTGGAGATGCTGAACGTGCCGCCCTCCAGGTCCGCCTGCTGCAGCTTTCCGGAGCGCGCGCGATCGACGACGGCCGCCCGTGCCGCGGCGATCTCGGCGATCGACAGCCGCTCGCACCCGCGGATGACCGGCACGACGAGTCCGTTCGGGATCGCGACGGCGATACCGATGTTCGCGCTCGGGTACAGCTCGATAAAGTCACCCTTGTAGAGCGCGTTCACCGCTCGGTGCCGCATCAGCGCCGAGGCGCACACCTTCGTGATCAGGTCGGAGATCGTCGGCTTAGTTCCGTTGCCGTGCAGCTCGACGAGCCTTTGGCGAAGCTCGAGCGCACGCGCCATGTCGACTGTGACGCCCAGCTGGAACACGGGCGCCTGCCACGCCTCTGTGAGCCTGCGCGCGATCGTCTTTCGCATCGACGACAGCTGCTGGACTTCGATCTCTTCCGGCAGCGCCGCGGGGGCAGCCGGCGCGATTTCCGGAGCCGTCGCGGCCGCCCGCTCGACGTCCTCGGCGACGACGCGCCCTTCCGGGCCTGTTCCAGCAACGGCGCTGAGGTCGATGCCGCGTTCCCTCGCAATGCGTCGCGCGAGCGGAGAGGCCTTGATGCGGCCTCCGTTCTCTGCGTGGACCGCGCCTATCTCGGCTGCTTGCTCGACATGACCCGCCGAGGCGGTCCGGCCGCGCTCTCGCTCCTTCTCGCGCGCCGGCGCCGGGGAACCCTCTTCCTGCGTGTCCTCTTCGACCTGCCGCGCCGCACCCCCGTCCGCGCTCGGCTCTTCGGCGGCGGCGACCTCTTCTCCCTGCTCGCCGATCACCGCGATCGTCTTGCCGACCTCCACCTCACCTTCCGCTACTGCGATCTTCAGGAGGACGCCCGACGCGTCGGCCTCGACCTCCTGCGTCACCTTGTCCGTGTCGAGCTCGTACAGCGGCTCCCCTTTCTCGACCTGGTCGCCTTCCGACTTGAGCCACTTGACGATCGTCCCCGACTCCATCCCCTGCCCGAGGCGCGGGAGCTTGATCTCAGTGGCCATTGCGTCCGACCGTCCGGTAAATCGCCTCGAGTACCTCGGCCTCGTGGGGCACAACGAATTCCTCCATGACGGGCGCAAACGGCAGCGGCGCGAACTTCGCGCCGACGCGCTCGATCGGGGCGTCGAGCCAGTCGAAGGCCCTGTACTGGATCACGGCGGCGACCTCCGCGCCGAGGCCCATCCGGGTCACGGCTTCGTGCGCGACGACGCATCGGTTCGTCTTCTTGACCGACGAGACGAGTGCGTCCTCGTCGAGCGGTTGCAGCGTGCGCGGGTCGACGACCTCGACCGACACACCCTCCGCTTCTGCCTGCTCGGCAGCGGCCAGCGACTCGTGCACCAGCCGGCCGGTCGCGACGACCGTCACGTCCTCGCCCTCCCGGTGCACGCGCGCCTTGCCGAGCGGAATCGGCTCGAGCTCGTCCGGCACGTCCTCCTTGATCCCGTACAGCGTCCGGTGCTCGAAGAAGACCACCGGGTTGTCGTCGTAGATCGAGGACCAGAGCAGGCCGCGCACGTCGGTCGGCGTGGATGCGAACACGACCTTGAGGCCGGGAATGTGGACGAACCATGCCTCGAGCTGCTGCGCGTGCTGGGCGCCCGGCGACCAACCCGCGCCACCCTGCGTGCGGAAAGTCACCGGGACGCTGACCTGTCCTCCGGACATGTAGCGGTGCTTCGCCGCCTGGTTGACGATCTGCTCCGCCGCAAGCGTGAGGAAGTCCTCGTACATGATCTCTGCGACGGGCCGCATTCCCTGCATCGCCGCGCCGATCGCCGCGCCGGCGAGCGCCATCTCGGAGATCGGGGTGTTCCGCACACGTTCCGGCCCGAACTCGTCGAGCATGCCCTGGGTTACGCCCATCGACCCGCCCATCTCGGCGATGTCCTCTCCCATGACGAACACGTCGTCGTCGTCTCGCATCGCGCGCGACAGCGCGTCGCGGACAGCTTCGCGGTAGCTCACCTCAGGCATCTGAGGCGCCGCTCGTCGGCGCCGACTTCAGGACGTGCGGGCTCTGCCCGTGCGTCCGTCTGCGCCGCTGACCTGGAACGCATGGATCGAAGTTACGCATAGATGTTCTTGAGAGCGTCTTCCGGCTTCGGATCGGTGCCGTTCTTCGCGAACTCGACCGAGGCGTCGACGATCTCCCGCACCTCGCGGTCGATCTCCTCGACCTCGTCGTCTGAGAGCTCGAGCTTCTCGCGCAGGTGCTCGATTGGATCCTGCGTCTCGCGCGTCGCCGCGAGCTCCTCCCTGGAGCGGTAGACCTGGGGATCGCCGATGTAGTGCCCGACGAGGCGATACGTCTCGGCGGCGAGGAAGACGGGGCCCTTGCCGCCGCGCGCGTGCTCGAGCGCACGTCGCGTCGCCCTGTACACCGCCTCGACGTCCTGGCCGTCGACCTTGATCGACTTCATCCCGTACGCGACGGCCCGCTGCGAGATGTCCTCGATCGGCATGTGTTGCCAGCCCGGCGTCGACTCCGCCCAGTGGTTGTTCTCGCAGACGAAGACGGCCGGGACTTGCCAGAGCTGCGCCAGGTTGAGCGACTCGTGGAAGGTGCCGATGTTCGTCGCGCCGTCGCCGAAGAACGCGACGCCGACACGCGGCTCGCCCCGCGTCTTGAAGGCGAAGGCTGCGCCGACGATCGCCGGGAGACCTCCACCCACGACGGCGTTCGCGCCCATGTTGCCGCGCTCGACGTCGTAGAGATGCATCGAGCCGCCGTACCCGTGCGAGCAGCCTTCGAGCTTTCCGTAGAGCTCGGCCATCAGCTCGTTCGGAGTCGTTCCCTTTGCGAGCGTGTGACCGTGGGCGCGGTGCGTCGAGGCGATGATGTCGCCCTCCTCTAGCGCTCGGCAAACGCCGACCGCCACGGCTTCCTGTCCGATCGCGACGTGGAGGAACCCGGGCAGCTCGCCCGCCCGGAAGCGCTCCTCCACCTTCTCCTCGAAGCGCCGGATGAGGAGCATCTCGCGGAAGAAATCCCGCAGCTCCGACTTCGAGAGCGTCCCCCTCTGCTCGACCTTCGCCACGGCAACTGAGTCTATGCTCAGGCTCGTGCGACTCGTCGACCAGTTCAGCCATCTCGAACGGAGCATCGAAGGCACGTGGACAAGGCTCGAGCTCGAGCTCGTGGTCGCCGACGAAGGCTTGATGGACCGCGCCGCGGCTCTGCTCGGCCCCGCGAACCCCGGACGCGTGGGCAACAGGCTACGGTTCGCGACCGCACGTCATGGGCGGGGCATCGGGCCCGAAGCGCTGCGGCGACTGCTCACCCGCCTCGACGAAGAGGACATCGAGGGAAGGCTCCAGCTACACGACCTCGAGCGGGCGCCCTCGGAAGTCCCGAGCGTCAGACAGACCATGTACGACCAGTGGACACGCGCGCTGGCGGCGCTGCCGTCCGACTGGAGCGACGTCTATGCCGAGGTACGCCTCGACTCGAGCGACTACGTCGAGCCGGCAGCGCTGCGGCTCGCTCCCGTCAATCCTTCTCGGTGCGGAGGCGTGGCGACGTTGTGCTTTCGCTGTGCGCACCGCTTCGGGTACGGCGCCTCGCCGGAGATGGCGGCACGCTCCATCCAGCGTTGCGACGAGCACGGCATCACCGGCAACGTCGAGATTTTGCGTGTCCTCAGCGACACGGACCCGGTTGCGACGCAGGGCCCCGTCTGGCTCCTGGGCGGACGCGTCGTGTGAACGGGGATGATCCGGTCGCGTGGTACCTGATCGAGCCGGGATGGGAGGTACTGGACGCCGGCGGCGACGTGGTCGGGGTCGTCGAGGAAGTCGAGGGTGACGCAAACGCGGACATCTTCAGCGGCCTGGCGATCTCGACCGGCCTGTTCAGCGGTCCGCGCTTCGTGCCCGCAGAGCAGGTGGGGTTACTCACCGAAGGACACGTTCATCTGAGCCTCACAAGCGATCAGGTGAAGGACCTGCCGGACAAGACCCGGCCGGCGGGCACCTAGACCAGGATCGCGACCAGCTCCTTTGCGAGGGAGCGAGCGTCGCGTTCCGACGCCGTCACCACGAGCACAGTGTCGTCTCCCGCGAGCGTTCCGACGATGCGCTCGTGCTCGAGCTGGTCGAGCGCGCGCGCGATCGCCGGCGCCGAGCCGAGCTCCGAGTGGAGGACGACGATGTTCCCGGCAGGCGTCGCTTCCCGCCCGAACTGGCCGAGGATCGAGCTCAGGACGTCTTCGGGATCTGTTCGCCGGGCCACCTGCGGCAGGACGTAGCGCGGCCGCCCGAGCGGGTCATGCGTCTTCTCCAGGCCGAGCTCACGGATGTCTCGCGAGATCGTCGCCTGCGTAACCGCACACCCGGCCGCAGCGAGCGCGTCGAGGAGCTCGAACTGCGTTCCGATGCGCTTCCGGGAGACCACGCTCTCGATGAGCCGCTGACGCTCCGGCTTCGCGAGCTGCATAGGACCAGCATACGTATGCAGGTTTGCCGCGTTCCCAGGTGGTACAAAACGCAGTCATGCTCCGCAAGGCGCTCTGGGCCGGTCTCGTCGCGGGCCTCACCGCGCTCGCCGCGGTCATCGGGCGACGCACGGCTTCCGGCATCTGGCGTATGTTCACCGGCGAGGACCCTCCTGTTAGGCGATGAGCGCAGCCGATCAAAAATTCGACCAGGCAGCCGACAAGGTCCAGGAGCTCGCCAACCGCATGGCAGGCGAAGAGGGCCCGAAGTCGAAGCTCGCCGATCCGCTCGCCGAGGACGCGGACCTGATCCGGAGGATGAAGCCGAGCATGATCAGGGCGCGCATGAAGGGAGAGGCGCCGACGGACCAGAAGCCGGCGGAGACGGCAACGATCGCGCCTGCCGCTCCGCAGCCCGCCGGCCCCGCGGCTCCGAAGCAGAAGGGTGAGCGCAAGGGCCCGAACCCGTGGATCATCGTCGGGGTCGCGCTCGCAGCCGGGATCGTCCTCGCGAGGTTCATCGAATGGAGGGGCCACGGCTACCCGCGCGACTGAGCCGAGGAGCGTCGGCGACGCGGTCAAGGAGGTCGCCGAGCGAACGAGCTCGATCGCCCGGCTCGAGCTCGAGCTGGCCCAGCTGGAGCTCAAGCGAAAGGCGAAGCCGCTCGGCATGGGTATCGGCTCGGCGATCGCCGCTGCCGTCTTCGCGTTGTTCATGATCGGGTTCCTCTACGCGACGATCGCAGCCGCGATCGCGTTGGCGCTGCCGACCTGGGCCGCGCTCCTGATCGTGACCGGCGTTCTGCTGCTGCAGGTGGTCGTTCTCGGCCTGTTCGCGAAGAACCGGTTCGAGAAGGGTAGTCCGCCTGTTCCCGAGCAGGCGATTCGCGAAGCCAAGCTGACGACGGAAGCGCTGAAGAGCGATGGCAGCTGACAACACGCGCACGACCGCTGACGTCCGACGCGACCTCGAAACCGAGCGCGAGCAGCTCGCGGGTGCCGCCGAGAACCTCCGCGAGCAGTTGGGCGAGGCGACTGACATCACCTCGAAGCTCCGCGCCAATCTGCCGGCCGCCACGATCGGGGTATTCGCTGCGGGCTTTTTCCTGGCAGGCGGCGTCGGCGCCACCGCAAAGCTGTTCTTCCGGCGCAGCCGGGAGGCCGAGACGGTGGCTACGCTCGGCCCATTCCGGCTCGTCGAACGCGACTAGCCCGGAAACCTGACCGTAAAGCTGCCCCGCAGCTTCTTCGTCTTGTCCGAGCGGTACATGTAGCGCCCGGGCTGCAGCGTCACGGACCAGGTCACGCGGCTGCGCGTCGCAACTCCCGTCTTTCTGTTGACGCCGGGACCGGTCAGGTGGAAGTTGTCCCTGCGTGAGCGGTCGTTGACGGTGATCGTGGCGGGGCCGACATCTGCCGTCTTCGGCCTGAGGGAGATGGTCTTGCGCGGTCCGACGGAGGCCGAGATCGTCGTCGGCGGGAGCGTGCCGACGGTGAAGAAGCCGCGCATCTGCGTCGAGTGCGGATCGCACACGAAGCTGTAGCGCCCGTCGGTCAGATTCACGGTCCACGTCACGTCCTGTTTCGCTTCGATCGGAGTGGCGTCGTCGACACCGGGCCCCCTGAGGTGGAAATCGTGCATCTCGGAGCGGTCGCTCACTGCGATGTCGTACGTCCCTGGATCGAGGTGGGAGACGAGATTGCCGGAGGCATCGCGCAGTGAAAGGACGAATGCGTCGTTCGTGCCGACGACTGCGACGAGCTTTGGATTGTCCGCCTGAGCGGCGGCGGATGGGAACGCCAGAGCGGCGAACAGGAGGCCAGCTGCGATTCGTGTAGTCATGCCCGGACTCTACGCGGGGCGCCTTTCTTCGGATTTGCGGTCGGGCGGAATCAGGCGCGCAGCTGGGCCCCGAAGGAGCTCTCGAGCGCCTTGACGATGCGGTCGCGAAGCTCGGCCGCGTCCTCGTCGGTCAGCGTCCGCTCGGGCGACTGGAAGGCGACCGAGAAGGCGATGGACTTCTTGCCGGGGCCGACCTGATCTCCTCGGTAGACGTCGAAGGCGCGCATCTCGCGGAGCTCGGGGCCGGCCGCGGCCTGAGCGGCGGCTACCAGGTCGCCGGCCGTGACCTCCTCGGGAACCGTGAAGGCGAGATCGCGCCGGACCGGTGGATACGTGATCACATCCTCGTACACGACGAGATCCGGAGCGCGTGCAGCGAGCCCGTCTACGTCGAGCTCGAAGGCGCCCCATGCACCGGGCGCCTCGGGATCCCGCACGACGGCAACCCAGCCTTCCTCGGTCCGGGCGCCGCGGCCAGGAACCGGCAGGTCGTCCGCTGGGCGGAACGCCGGCGTGATACCGAGGGTCTCGTACAGGCCCTCGACCGTTCCTTTGGCGTGTGCGAAGCCGCCCTCCGCGATCCCGCCGACGTGCCAGCGTTCCTCCGGGAGCTTCTCGCCGGACGGCAGGTACACGTGCGCGAGCTCGAAGAGCGCGATGTCGGGGTTGCCGGCATCGACGTTGCGCCGTGCCGACGCGAGCAAGCCGTCGGCGAGCGACGTACGCAGCAGCGCCTGCTCGCTGGACAGAGGTTCCTGGAGTGGCACGGAGCCGAGCGACGCGCCGAGGGGGAGCAGGCTCCACGTGTACGCCTCCGCGTAGCCGAAACCGACGAGCGCGTCCTCCAGGCGGCGTCTGACGCGCTGGAGCCTCGAGAGACGTCCGAACATCGCCTGCCGAACAGGCAGCCGCGGCGGGACGTCGTCGAGGCGGAAGCGCGCGACCTCTTCGACGACGTCGATCTCCCGCGTGACGTCCGGGTTGCGCCAGGTCGGCGCGCGGACGCGGCCGTCGTCGACGGTGAAACCGAGCCGCTGCAGGATCGCGTACTGCTCCTCGACCGGCGTTTCGATCCCGACCACGGCGTCGGTCCGTTCCGGACGGAAGGTGATGACCGGCGGTTCCGGCAGCCCTCGCTGCACGTCGGCCTTTCCCACCCACCGCGCACCCGTGAGCTCGATGATCAGCTGCGTCGCGAGCCTGGCCGCCTGGTTTGCGAGGTACGGATCGACACCCTTCTCCCAGCGGTTCGAGCCCTCGGTCCGGAGTCGCAGTCGCTCCGAGCTGCGGAAGATCGTGTACGCGTCGAAGTTGGCGGCCTCCAGGAGGATCTCGGTGGTCGTGTCCGAGATCTCCGTCTCCTCGCCGCCCATGATTCCGGCGAGCGCGACCGAACGCTCCGCGTCCGCGATCATCAGGTCGTAGGGCTCGAGCTCGCGGTCGACGCCGTCGAGCGTGCGGAGCTTCTCCCCTTGGCGCGCGCGACGGACGACGATGCTTGGGCCCGCGAGCTTCGCATAGTCGAACGCGTGCAGCGGGTTCCCGAGGGCGAGCATGACGTAGTTGGTGACGTCGACCACGTTGGAGATGGGACGCATCCCGGCGGCGAGCAGGCGCGCCTTGAGCCACAGCGGGGACGGGCCCATCGACGCGTCGCGGAAGAGCCGCCCGATGTACCGCGGGCAGGCCTCGAAGTCCTCGATCGCGATGTCCAGCGCCTCGTCGGCGGCGGGGGGCGGATCCTCGCCGGGCAGCGGCGCGAGCTCGACGTCGAGGAGCGCGGCAACCTCCCGCGCGATCCCGTAGACCGCGAGCAGGTCGGGGCGGTTGTGGCCCGTCTCTAGCTCGAGCACCTTGTCTGTCAGCGGCAGGACGTCTGCCAGCGGCGTGCCGGGCTCGATGCCGTTCGGGAGGACCATGATCCCCGTGTGGTCGGTGCCGAGGGCGACCTCGTCCTCGGCGAGGATCATCCCGTCGCTGAGCTCCCCGCGGACCTCGCGCCGCTCGAGCCGCAGGCCGTTCGGGAGCACCGCGCCCGGCAGCGCGACGGCGACCGTCGCGCCGGCGCCGAAGTTCCAGGCGCCGCAGACAATCTGGCGCGCATCGCCCTCTCCCACGTCGACCTGGCAGAGCTGCAACCGGTCGGCGTTCGGATGCTTGTCGGCCTCGAGAACGCGGCCGACGCGGAACAGCCGGAGATTGCCGTCGACGTCCGTGACGCCCACGGTTTCGATCGCGTCGACCTCGCAGCTCGAGATGACGAGGCGGTCGGCGACCTGCTCGATCGGGACGTCGATCAGCACGTAGTCGCGAAGCCAGCTGACCGGGACTTTCATCAGAACTGCCTCAGGACTCGCAGGTCGTTTTCCCAGAACATGCGGATGTCCGGAATCCCGTGCCGTTGGGCCGCGATGCGGTCGAGGCCGAGCCCCCACGCGAAGCCGGACCACTCCTCGGGGTCGTAGCCGACGTTCTCGAACACGGCGGGATCGACGACCCCCGCGCCGCCCATCTCGAACCAGCCCGTGTACTTACAGAAGACGCAGCCCTTGCCGGCACAGAGGAAGCAGGTGACGTCGAACTCGACGGAGGGCTCCGTGAACGGGAAGTACCCGGTGCGCATGCGGACGTCGCGGCCCTCGCCGAACATGGCGCGGAAGAAGTGCATGAGCGTCCCCTTGAGGTCCGCGAGCGTGATGTTGCGGTCGACGGCGAGGGCCTCGACCTGGTGGAAGTTCGGCGTCGAGCGCGGGCTCGGAGAGTCGCGGCGGTAGACGCGCCCGAGCGTCGCGATGTAAATCGGCGGCTCGCGCTCCTCCATGACGCGGATCTGCCCCGTCGAGGTATGCGTTCGGAGCAAGGTGTCGTCGTCGACGTAGAAGGTGTCGCGGTGCGAGCGGGTTGGATGGGTCAGCGGCTGGTTGAGCGCGTCGAAGTTGTGCCAGACCGTCTCGACCTCGCGGCTGTCGACGATCTCGTACCCGAGCCCGAGGAAGATGTCCTCGACCTCGCGGCGGATCTGCGTGAGTGGGTGCAGGCGTCCGAGCGGTAGCCGCTCGCCGGGCAACGTCACGTCGAGCGTGTCGTCGAGCCTGGCAAGCTCGACGAGCTCGAGCTCACGCTCGCGCGCTTCGAATGCCGCTTCCAGCCGTTCTCGCAGCGCGTTGAGGGCCATACCGCTGTCTCGGTCGCGGACCGCGCGCAGCGCCTGCTTCAGGTCGCTCTTTCGGCCGAGGAAGCGAACGCGCGCTTCGTCGAGCTCAGTGGCATTCGAGGCAGCTGCGATCGCGCCTTGAGCTTCGCGCTCGAGGGCCCCGACGTCCACGGCGGCGACTGTAACCGATCGTTTCTCCATGTCTTCCTCCTTTCGCGGTCCGGCGTTCAACGACGTTCAGAGCCCCGGCCCGTCTGGAGGAGCGACTGTCGCGCTAAGCGGCCGCCCCGGTCTCGAGCCGGGGCTTCGTAAAGCGGTGCGCGACGGTCGACATGGTCTGAGCTTAGCGACAATGCCGCTCGTGAGCATCTATCACCGGGTCGCGCGTAGACCGATGTGAGCTCGCCCTACGACACGATCGCCGAGCTCTACGACCCATGGAGCGCGAGCGTCGTCGAGGACGTCGGCTTCTACCTGGAGGAGGCCCGCCGTTCCGGAGGGCCGGTTGTGGAGCTCGGAGTCGGGACCGGACGCATCGCAATCCCGATCGCTGCCGACGGCATCCACGTGATCGGCGTCGACTCGTCGCGGGGAATGCTGGACGTCTGCGCGCGCCGGGCCGCGCTCGCCGGCGTGCAAGTGGATCTGCGCGTCGGGGACCTGCGCAAGCCGCCCGTGCGAGAGCGCGTGCCGCTCGTGGTCGCCCCGTTCCGATCGCTGCTGCACATGCACACCGATGCGGATCGCCGTGCCGTCCTCGGAAGTGTCCGCAACCTCTTACTTCCTGGCGGCCGCTTCGTCTTCGACGTCTTCGCGCCGGGCAAGGAGGACATCGAGCAGACGCACGACCGGTGGCTCGAGCGCGAGCCCGGCATCTTCGAGAAGGCGCTCTGGGACGAGCGGCTGCGAGTCCTGACCCTCACCGTCCGCGGCCGCGACGCCGAGACGACCATGAAGGTCTCGTGGCTGCCGGCCGAGGAGTGGCGGAGGCTGTTGGGTGAGACCGGCTTCGACGTCGAAACGTGCTACGGGTGGTTCGACCGCACGCCGTTCAAAGGCGGCGAGGACATGATCTGGATCGCCGCGCCTAGACCAGCAAGCGTCTGACCCTCCGCGTAACAAGTGTGCGTCAGGTCCGTGCCGTTTCGCAGGACGGGTCCGACCCGAACCGCAGACAGAACTGCGCCGGCATCTGAACGGTTTACGCACGCCGTGCCGCGGAGTCGTCCGTTCCAGCCTCACCACGCCGGTCCCGATCGAACGTGTCCCCGTCGGGTACGGCCGTGTCCCAAGTCGACGGTGCGGGTCTGACCCGACGGCGTGGCTACTGGAGACACGGTTTCTGCGACAAGAGCGTCACTTTTTCTCCACACGTATGGAGCGTGTGTGCTCGTAGAGCGCGATCGTTCCCGCCATCGCCACGTTCAGCGAGTCGGCGCCGGCCGTGAGCGGGATCGTCGCCACTTCGTCGCAGCGCAACAGAATCTCCGCTGGAAGACCCTCCCGCTCGGCGCCCAGCACGAACGTCGCCTTCGCGAGGCCCGCTACGTCCGCCAGCGTCTTCCCGCCCGCCGGGACGAGCGCGATCCAGGGACGCGGTGCGGCTTCGAGATCGACGAACGGGACGCGAAAGACCGCACCCATCGACGCCCGCAGCGCGCGCGGCCCCGTCGGATCGGCACTATCCGGCGTCAGCGCCACGAACGCGGGCCCGAGCGCGTCGGCGGCGCGAATCAACGTCCCGACATTCCCCGGATCGCCGACACGCCACAGCGCGACCCCAACGTCCGGCACCGCGCCGCGCCGTAGATCGCCGCGCCGAAACACGCCGATGACACGCGCCGGATGTCCAAGCGCCGACACCTCCGCCAGCAACGCCGGCTCGACGTTGTGCCCCGCCACGAGGAGCTCGACGGGCTGGATCTCAACGGACGTGGCCGCGTCGACGAGATCCTCGCCCTCCGCCACGAACAGCCCGAGCTTGTCCCGCCACCGCCGCTCCTGCAGCTTGCGAACGAGCTTGAGCTTCTCGTTCTCGCGGGAGGTGATCAGGTCCGCGTCAGGAGCTCAGCGCAGCCTTCGCCTTCTCGGCGATGGCTCCGAACGCCTGCGGATCGCTGACCGCCAGATCCGCGAGCACCTTGCGGTCGAGGTCGATCTCGGCCTTCTTCAGCCCCGCGACGAACTGGTTGTACGAGAGCCCGTTCGCGCGCGCGCCGGCGTTGATGCGCATGATCCACAGCCGCCGGAAGGCTCGCTTCCGGTTTTTCCGGTCACGATAGGCGTAGCTGAGCGAGCGATCGACCTGCTCCTTGGCGTAGCGGTACGAGGACTTCTTCAGCCCCCAGTAGCCCTTCGCCTCGCCAAGGACCTTGCGCCGCTTCTTGCGGGCCGCGACCGAACGCTTCACGCGGGGCATCAGCGCGTCCCTTTCGATCCGAACAGCTTCCGCAGCGCCCGCTCGTCTGCCTTCGCCACCGGCTGGTCCTTGCTGAAGCGCCGCTTCCGCTTGGAGGTCTTCTTCGTGAGGTTGTGGCTCTGCATTGCGCGGCGGCGGAGCAGCTTGCCGCCGGCGGTGACCTTAAACCGCTTCTTGACGCTGCTCGATGTTTTCGTCTTCGGCATCTTCTCTCTTCACTCCGGCGTTCTTCGTCGGGGCCAGCACCATCACCATGTTGCGTCCGTCGAGGAGCGGCTGGGACTCGATCTGGCCGATCTCCTTCACGTCCTCGGCGAGCCGCATCAGGAGATCGCGCCCCCGCTCGGGATGGCTCGTCTCGCGGCCCCGGAACATGATCGTCACCTTTACCTTGGCGCGCTGGTTCAGGAAGCGCACGACGTGCCCCTTCTTCGTGTTGTAGTCGTGGACTCCGATCTTCGGCCTGAGCTTGATCTCCTTGACGTTGATCTGCGTCTGGTGCTTCCGGGCGAGCTTGGCCTTCTGTTCCTGCTCGTAGCGGTACTTCCCGTAGTCCATGACCCGCGCGACCGGCGGGTCGGCCTGCGAAGCGACTTCGACAAGGTCGAGGCCCTTGTCGAAGGCGTACTGCATCGCCTCCCTCGTGGGCTTGATCCCGAGCTGAGAGCCGTCGTCGTCGATCAGCCGCACCTGCGGCGCGCGGATGTAGTCGTTGATCCGCGCCTGCGGAACGGGCCTGGAAGGCGGTTCGACCGTGCGCCTAGGCCTCAAAGAGCTATCACCAAGCTGACTTCAATCCTTTCTGTAAACGACAAAACCGCTGCAAGCAGCGGCCCAAAAATCCTCGTCACGCGGACTCGGTTGAACCCCGCTGAGCGTCAAGCTCGCGAGGTGAGGAACGTGGGCGCTCCTACTTGCAGGCTCACAGCGTAGCAACCTCGGCGAGATCCGCACGAAGGCGTTCCAGGCCGAGCGTCGATTGCTCGCCGCCATGACGGCGTACGGCCAGCGCGTCGTCCGATTCCTTGTCGCCGTAGACGATCACGTACGGAATCTTCTCGACCTCAGCATCCCGGATCCGCTTTCCGACCGTCTCGTCGCGTTCGTCGACCTCGACCCGGTACTCGCCGAGCCGCTCCGCGAGCGAGCGAGCGGCGTCACGGTGATCTTCGCCGACGGGGATGATCCGCAGCTGCACCGGCGCGAGCCAAAACGGAAATGCGCCGCCATAGTGCTCGATGAGGATCCCGATGAACCGCTCGAACGACCCGTACAGCGCGCGGTGGATGACGTAGAGCGGGTGCTCGCGGTTGTCGGCGCCGACGTACGTGAGCCCGAACCGCGAGGGCATCTGCGAGTCGAGCTGGATCGTCCCCATCTGCCACTTCCGCCCGAGGGCGTCCTCCATGTGCAGGTCGATCTTCGGGCCGTAGAAAGCGCCCTCGCCGGCCGCGACCTCGTAGGGGATGTCGTTGAGCTTCAGCGCCTCCTCGAGCGCCCCTTCCGTCATGTCCCACTGCTCGTCCGTACCGAGCTTGTTGTCGGGTCGCGTCGAGAGCTCGGCGCTCGCCGTCATCCCGAAGAGCTCGTAGAGGTACCGCGCGTAGTCGACGACGCCCGCGATCTCCTCCTGGATCTGTTCCTCCGTGCAGAAGATGTGCGCGTCGTCCTGCGTCACCATCCGGACGCGCAGGAGCCCATGCAGGGTTCCGGTCAGCTCGTTGCGGTGCAGCGGCGTCGGCTCGGCGTAGCGGATCGGCAGCTCCCGGTAGCTGCGGAGCTTCGAGCCGAAAAGCAGCATGTGGCCGGGGCAGTTCATCGCCTTCATCGCCCACTGGTGCTCGTCGACCTCGAGCTTGAACATCAGGTCTTCGTACTTCGGGAAATGCCCGGAGATCACGAACGTCTCGGCGTCGTAGATGATCGGCGTCCGGACCTCGAGATAGCCGCGCTTGGCGTTCTCGCGCGCCCGGATCTTCTCGAGCTCCTGCCAGATCGCCATCCCCTTCGGGTGCCACAACGGGGAGCCTGGCGAGCGCTCCGAGAAGTGGAAGAGGTCGAGCTGCGGCCCGAGCCGGCGGTGGTCGCTCTGGCGGGCGCGCTCGAGCCTCTCCAGGTACGCGTCGAGATCGGCCTGCGAATAGAACGCCGTCCCATAGATCCGCGTCAGCTGCTTGTTGTTCTCGTCGCCGCGCCAGTACGCCCCGGACAGACCCGTCAGCTTGATCGCCTTGATCGGGCGCGAATCCTGGAGATGGGGACCGCGGCAGAGGTCCGTGAAGTCGCCCTGCGTGTAGACGGAGATCGGTCCCTCGGCCGTGTCGACGAGCTCGACCTTGTACGGCTCCTGTTCGGCCTCGAAGCGCTTCCGGGCTTCATCGGCCGAGACCTCTTCGCGCGTCCACTCGCGCCCCTCCTCGAGCTCGCGCGTGATCTCGGCCTCGATCTTCGGCAGATCCTCTTCGCTGATCGGCTTCGGGAACTCGAAGTCGTAGTAGAAGCCGTTCTCGATCGGCGGCCCGATTGCGATCTTCACCCCCGGATAGAGGCGCCGGACCGCCTCGGCGAGGAGATGCGCAGACGAGTGGCGGAGCACCGCGAGCGCGTCCGGGTCGTCCTTGTCCCGCGTCGTGAGGATCTGGATCGGCTGCCCGTCCTGGAGCGGCAGCCGCAAGTCCTGGACGCGACCGTTCGAGCGCACGAGGACGGCCTGCTCCGCGAGTTTCGGCCCGATCGCGCGCGCCGCGTCGAGCCCCGTCGCGCCCTCGGGAAGTTCCAGTTCCGAGCTATCGGGAAGGACGATCTTCATGACAGAACAGGATACGGGGCATCCTCGCGAAGACGATCGAGACGACGAGCGCGACGAGTCGCCGGTGCCGGATCCAACGGCGACTGAGCCGAACGGCGAGGACGATCCCGAGGCCGACTAGGCGGCTGTCAAGTGTTTTCGACTGCGCTGCGCAACCGAGCCGGCGCTTTCAGCCAGTAGCTCTCGCGCAGCCATTCGAGCGCCGTTTCGAGTGATTCGTCGTTGCCCACGACGGCGGTGACCCATCCATAGCGGCCGACGTAGCGCGCAACGCTGACATGTGGGAAATGCAGCGCAATTTCACGCTCTTCCGGAGTGAGCTTCACCGTCAGCGCAACGCCGTCGTCGGCGCTCGACATTGCCGCGAACATCTTGTTGTCGCCCACTTTGAAAACAGGATGTCCCCAAGGGGAGTCCTCGTAGGTCTCCGGAAACGACAATGCAAGCTCGCGAATCCGTTGTTCGTACGACACGTGTTGTATTTTCATCGTTTCGCAGGGAATCGCATGGGGTACGCAACGCACGATTCGTCAACGGGAGGAAGAGATGGCTCAAACAATACGAGACGTCGTGACCTCCGATCCGTGCACCATGGATGCGGATAAATCAGTTGCGTACGCCGCGAAGATGATGCGCGAGGAGGACGTCGGCCTCGCGCCCGTCGTGGAGGCCGAAAGACTTGTCGGAATGCTGACCGACCGCGACATCACGATCTGGGTCGTCGCCGAAGGGAAAGATCCCGAACAAGTCAAGGTCCGTGACGTGGCCTCGTCGCACCCCGTCACAGTGGGCCCGCAGCAGGATTTGGACGAAGCGCTGCGAATGATGGCCAAGCATCAGGTTCGCCGTCTTCCCGTGGTCGAGGAGGACGGCAAGCTGGTCGGCGTCGTCGCGCAGGCAGACATCGCGCGCAAAGGAGACGACGCAGCGACGGGCCAGCGGGTAGAGGAAATCTCCAGATAGGAGGGCCGATGTCAATCTACGAAGAAGGACAGTCCTCGAGCACGCCCGCGGAGGAGCCGCTCGGCGGCCTCCGCGACATCGAGCCGGAGCCCGAGGCGCAGGTCGAGCCGGTCGAAGAGACCGTCTCGAAGGTGCAGTCGACGTCCGGTCGCGGACGCCGCCGCACGACTGCTCGCAAGCGGAAGACGGCGACCCGCAAACGTGCCGCCACCGCCGTGCGCAAGCGGAAGACGACGGCCCGCAAGCGCGCCACCGCTGCGCGGAAGCGGGCAACGACAGGCCGCAAGCGTGCCACCGCGGCCGTACGCAAGCGGAAAACCACGGCACGTAAGCGCGCCACCGCTGCGCGGAAGCGGGCAACGACAGGCCGCAAGCGCGCCAGCGCGGCCGTGCGCAAGCGGAAGACGAGCTCCCGCAAGACGAGCTCGCGGAAGCGCAAGACCAGCTCCCGCAAGACGAGCTCGCGGAAGCGCAAGACCAGCTCCCGCAAGACGAGCTCGCGGAAGCGCAAGACCAGCTCGCGCAAGCGGAGCTCGACCAGCCGCAAGCGCTAGGTCACGACGACCGAAGAGAGAAGGGCCCCCGCACAGCGGGGCCCTTCTCTCCTACCGATGCGAGTCCCGCCTAGCGGGTGCTCAACTCGATCTGCGTGTTCGGCGTGTCCCTATCGGGATTCGCCGTGTTGAAATCGCACGCCGTTCAGAGGTGCTCGGAGAAGAACCCCACGATCGCCGAGTAGCAGCGGACACGGTTCGGGAGCTTCAGCACGTCGTGTCCCTCGTCGTCGAACTGGAGGTACTCCACCTCTTTGCCGGCGCCTCGCAGCTCCTCGGCGAGGTCACGGGACTCCGCGGCGACGACCCGCGGGTCGTTCTTTCCCTGGATGACGAGCAGCGGGCAGGCGATGTTGCGGATGTGCGTCCGCGGCGAACGCTCGACGAGAAAATCGCGATTGTCGTCCACGGTGCCGAGCGCTAGCGCAAAGTACGGCTTCCACGTCTCCGGGATACGCTCCATGAATGTGAGGAGGTCGTACGGACCGAACATGTCGACGGCGGCACGCCAGAGCTCCGGATGCCGTCCGGCGAGGGTCAGGGTCATGTAGCCGCCGTACGAGCGCCCCACGACGCCTGCTCGGGCGACGTCGACGCGCTCGTCTTGCGGGAGGACCTCCTGCATCGCGTAGACGTGGTCGAGCCGGTCCTGTCCTCCCCAGTCGCGATCGACGCGTTTGGCATACCCGAGGCCGTACCCCGTGGAGCCACGCGCGTTCGGGACGAAGACGGCGAAGCCCTCGAGGGTCAGGATCTGGATCAGTGGGATCGAGAACCACGCGAAGTCGGGCCGCTCCTGGCTCTGCGGGCCACCATGTACGTAGTAGACGAGCGGCCGCGGGCCTTCGTAGCCGAGCCCGGGCGACGGGAGGTAGAGGCGGGCGGAAACGCGGAGGCCGTCGTGAGAATCGAACGACGCGTCCTCACCCGCAGCAAGAAGCTCCGGAGCTAGCCCGAGGGCACGCTCGCGCGTGCGCGCCTCGGGATCTGCCTCTGCCTCGCCGAGGACATAGAGCTGAGTCGGCGTCGTCGCCGTGGAGAACGCGACCGCCAAGCGACCGCTCGAGCGGTCGAGGTCGAGGCCGTGCAGAACGCCGCCGGAGAGCTCGCCCTCGCCGACGAGGCAGCGCTCGATCCTCAGCCGACGCGACGGCTCGTCGAAACGCGCGTCGTAGGCCCACGAGCAGCCGTCGATGTTGAAGACCGCCGCGTACCGGTCGTCTTCGAGGTGCTCGAGCTCCACGAGCTCGCCAACACCGCTGTGCACGACACCCTCAACCGCGACCGGTTCGATCTCTGCGGCGCCGTCGAAGGCGAGATAGCCGGGCGAGCCGGCGTCGTCGAAGACGGTCGTCACGACGAGGACGCCGGAGCCGCTCGCGGTGACATGCGCGGACCCGATGCCCGAGAGCACATATTCACGTCCCTCCTCGCGTTGTTCGAGCGGCGTGCCGTGCAGGACCCGGCGACCACCCGCGCCGTCGGGTTCGTAGAGCAGCGAATCGCCGAGGAGGTACTGGTCGAGCAGGACGACGCGGGAGTGGTCCGGACTGTATGCGAGCGGGAACGCGCCGTACATGCTCTCCGCCAACGTCTCGACCTCGGCGGAGGCGAGGTCGCAGCGCAACGCGCGGATGATCGGCTTCTTGCGCGACTCCGCTGCGAAGTACGCGATCCCCGCTTCCGGATCGATGCTGACGAGGTGCGACCTGTGGCCGTCGAACGCGTCGGGCACGAGAGGTTCCGGGACGCCGCCCTCGATCGGGACGAGGAACGGCTCGTAGTTCTCGTCGCCGTCGTGGTCGATCATCACGACGATGCGCCCGAGATCGGGCAACACGTGGAAGGAATGCCCCTCGACGAGCTCGGGGTTCTGCAGCGCGAGCTGCGGTGGGAGCAGCGGCTCCGGAACGCCGCCCTGCTCGTCCATCGCGTACAGGCTGAGCCGGCCCGAAAGGTTGGAGAGGAAGTACAGCTTGCCGCCGGTCAGCTGCGGTTGCAGGAAGAGCCGCGCCGACAGCAGCGCCTCGAGACGCTGCGCAGTAAGGGTCTCCGCCGTCAGCTCTCGGACGCTCGAAGCCACGACCGGTCACCCTACAGCGTTACGCTCGGCTCCATGCCAGCGGTGCTCGTCACGGGCGTCAGCCGCCTCGGCGGGATCGCCGCAGCGGTCGCGCGCTCGCTTGCGAGCGATGGGTGGACGGTTGTGGGAAGCGGGTACAGGCC
This sequence comes from Actinomycetota bacterium, assembly GCA_046727655.1. Classification (GTDB taxonomy): domain Bacteria; phylum Actinomycetota; class Thermoleophilia; order Gaiellales; family Gaiellaceae; genus 3-1-20CM-4-69-9. Next base: position 3,441 of record JBKPDB010000005.1, on the reverse strand, counting down.
GTACGACGAGACCGAGCCCTGGGGCGCCCAGTCGGATGCTCCGCAACAGCTCGTGACGGAGGGCGTGCTCGCCGCCTGGCACGAGGACGATCTCGCGGACGCGGCAGCTCCGCGACGGGTTGTCGAAGCGGCGGGAGGCGCGGTTGGGCCTTTGACCGGGCTCGTGGTCGTGCACACGGAGTCTCGTCAGGGCGGTGTGCTCAACACGACCGCGGCCGACTTCGACCGGCACATGGTCGTCAACGCGCGCGCGACACTCCTCTTGTGTGCGGAGTTCGCGCGCCGCTTTCGCGGTGAGCACGGCTCCGGGAGGATCGTGGCGTTCACGAGCGGAGCGCTCCACGGGGAGGTTGCGTACGGCGCGAGCAAGGCGGCGCTCGAGCGCATCGTCGTCGCAGCAGCGGCGGAGCTCGGGCCGCGAGGGATCACGGTCAACGCGGTCGACCCAGGCGCGACCGACACGGGTTGGATCTCACCGGAGCTGTACGAACGCATCAGCGAGTCGACGCCGCTCGGCCGCGTCGGGCAGCCGGAGGACGCGGCCGCGTTCGTCTCGTTCCTGTGCTCCCCGCGCGGCGGCTGGATCACGGGGCAGATCATCGTGTCGGACGGCGGCGCCACCATCGCGCCGGCGCTGCGGCGCGGCCGCGAACCGCTCGACTAGACCATCCGTCGCGAAGCGACAACGCGCTTCGTTCGCGCGCGCCCTGAAACGGTGCTCGGCCCGATTTTCCCCCGTACGGGTCATGCGGCAGCTCTGCGCGGCCGCTTACCTTGGCTGACGTAAACGGCGCTATCGGCGCCACGAACTGCGGCCAACAGGCGGGACTTCGTTGAGCGGTGACGGCCGCTCAGACGTCCGTCTGGTCGCGTGCTCGACCTTCCGTGATGAGACAAACGATCACCCGTATCGCAGTTGTCATTGCGCTCGCACTGGAGATGCTTCCCGTAAGCAGCGCAGGTGCTTCCAGGCTGCCTCCGAGCAAGTGGGTCGTCGTGACACCGCACAAGAAGCAGCACCGCAGGCACAAGCATCGGCGCACGAAGCCTCCGCTCGGTGTTCGCGCGGCACGGCTCGCGCTCCGCTTCCTAGGCACCCCTTACGCGTGGGGCGGCGCGAGCCCGCGGGGGTTCGACTGCTCCGGCCTCGTGATGTACGTCTATGGGAGGCTCGGGATCCGACTGCCGCACTACACCGTGTCGCAGTACCGCTACGGCCGTCGCGTGGGGTATTCGAGACTCGCTCCCGGCGATCTCGTCTTCTTCTACGGGTTGAGCCACGTCGGCATGTACGTCGGCAAAGGCCGCTTCATCGATGCACCGCATTCGGGCGCTCGGGTGCGACTGACGCCCCTCGCGAGCTGGCGGTCATCGTTCTACGGCGCCCGCCGCTTGGCCTAGCCAGGCACCTTCGCGAAGAGAGCACGGCCGAGCTCGGCATCCCGGGCGTCGAGGGCCTGGCCGATCCTCGCGGCGGCGTCCGGCAGGAACGGTTCGAGCTCTCGTGCGATCGTCCGACACGAGCCGAGCAGGACCGCGAGCACGGCGTCGAGGCGCCTGCTCGCAGTGACCTCCTGGGCCTTTGCCAACTCCCATGGTCGCGTCACGGAAACAAACCGGTTCGCTTCGGTGACGATGCTCCACAACGCATGCACCGCTCCGCGAAAGTCGAAGCGGTCGAGAGCGGCGTCGATGGCGCCGGGTGCGTGCGCGATCGCCGCGAGGAGCGCATCGGCTCCGTCAGCCGCCGAAGCCGTCGCATCGAGCCCGTAGGGTCGAAAGCGGTTGACGAGCGTGACCGTGCGGTTGACGAGGTTGCCCAGGTCGTCGGCGAGCTCGTTCGCGCGTGCGGCGAGCTGCTCTTCCCGAAAGTCGGCATCGCCCGCACGTGGCACGTCGCGGAGGAACCACCAACGGAGCGCGTCCGCGCCGTAGCGGCCGGCGAGCTCGGCCGGGTCAGCGTTCCCGGCCCGTGACTTGGACAGCTTCTGGCCGTCCACCGTGACGTAGTCGTGCACGAAGATCGTCCTCGGCAGCGGTTCCCCGGCAGAGAGCAGGATCGCGGGCCAGTAAACGGCGTGGAAGCGGACAATGCCCTTGCCGATCACGTGGACACGCTCGTCCGCGCCATTCCACCACTTTGCGTAGCACTCACCGTTGGCTCCGTAGTCGAGCGCGGTGATGTAGTTCGCCAGGGCGTCGAACCAGACATAGATCACCTGGCCGGCGTCGTCGGGGACCGGGATGCCCCAACCCTGTGCCCGTTCACGGGAACGCGAGACGCTGAAGTCGGCGAGCCCGGAGGCGATGAAGCTCAGCGCCTCGTTGCGGCGATGCTCCGGCTCGACGCGCAGCCGGCCGCTCTCGATGAGAAGTCGAAGCTCGCCCTCGTAGCGCGAGAGGCGGAAGAACCAGTTGCGCTCGGCCACGTGCTCCGGCGGCTCGCGATGCTCGGGGCAGAGCCCGTCGACGAGCTCGTCAGGCGACACGAATGCCTCGCAGCCGACGCAGTACAGGCCTTCGTAGTCGCGCTCGAAGAGATCACCCGCCGCCGTGCACGCGCGCCACAGGCGCTCGACCCCGACACGGTGGCGACGGTCGACGCTCGTGCGGATGAAATCGTTGTACGAGAGCGACAGCGAGTCCCGAAGCGAGGCGAATCGCTCCGCCTTCGCGTGCACGAAGTCCGACACCGGCACCCCCGCCGCAAGTGCGGCTTCGACGTTCTTCAGCGAGTTGTCGTCGGTGCCGCTGAGGAACCGGACGTCATCGCCGCGAACCCGCCGATGCCGTGCAAGCACGTCTGCCTGCACGCACTCGAGCGCGAACCCGATATGGGGATCGCCGTTGACGTACGGGATCGCCGTCGTGATGTAGAAGCGCTGCCTGCTCATCGGTGCCTCTCCTTTCTGACCCTCGAGGCCGACGACACCCGATGAGAACCGGCCCCGACTGCTTGGGCCGATTCGACGGTGAAGAACTAGAGCACGCCTACGGGCCCGGACATCAGGGCCGTCATCGAAAGCAGCGAAGCGTGCGAGCTCACACCCTCAAGATAGCGCGCCCTCGTCGGGCGTCACATGTTTCGGGTGACGCCGTCCGGCGGCTCTCGAGCTCGAACACTCGAAGCAGCAGGATGCCGAGCGCGGCGGAAGCGAGCCCGATCACGAGCTCGAGGAGCAGGAGCCCTCCGTTCTCGGCGAGCGTCTGGCCGGCGACCAGGTCGCGCGCAGCCTCGATCCCGTGCGTGAGCGGCGAGCCCGATCCGACCGCCTGGAGCCAGTCCGGAAGCCGGTCACCGGGGACGTTCGCCAACCAGGGCGGTGAGGAGGTCCGATGCGAGGCATCCCCGGGCGGCGCCGGTTTCGTGAAGGGCGCCGTTCGACGCCGTCGCCACGCTTCCGAATGTCGTCGCCGCCGACGGCGCAATGGCCTTCGACA
>JBKPDB010000004.1:0-3412 GCA_046727655.1 Actinomycetota bacterium | reverse complement strand
GATCCCGTCTCTCGTCTTGACGTCCAGCGTCTTCGCAAGCGATCCCATCAGGGTAGCCCAGCCGGAGAGCGCGTTCGGGCTGATCGACATGAGGCGGTGCAGGTTGGGCACGAAGCCCAGCATCTTGTCGACGTTGTCGAGAATCGGCTTGGACTCCGCGGGGGCGTCCTCGCGTTTCGGAATGGCAATACGAGGCATTTGATCCTCCTTCTGTAGACCGCAAACGATTGTTCGGTTGGTGACGATGCAGGGCGTCACTGACGCCGACCGTCTCAGCCAGTGGTGGCCACTAGACTGCCTCGAAGACTAGGGCGCGTCGCGCCGCGGCGACCATGTTTCTTGATCATGCAATCGATAACAGCAGGTCATCGGCTGAGCACCGACCGGCGCGCTAATGTCACGTGTCCCGGACTTCGTCCTCGGCTGCGCCCGACTCGCCGCGCTGACCGAGGAGCAGCTGGCGGCGCGGAGCGCCCTCTCCTCGTTTTCCAGGTCTAGGATGCGCCACCTGACCGGCTCGAGCGCTTGCGCCAACTCGGGCTCGGTGAAGCGCGGCGTGATGTGCTGCGGGCAATTCAAGCCGGAGCAAGACCGCGGCGAGCGCCGATTCAAAGTCCTGTTCCAGCAATGTTAGACCCGTCTCCTGGGCAAGTGAATCGGCCCCGGCAGATCGAAACACCTTCAGTGTCGATCCTCATGGCATCGTTTCGATAGCCGGAGGTGATTGGACGGTCGACGACCCGGTGCCTATCTTCAATGCAGAACAAAAAGGAGTACCGCGAATGCCGACCTACAGGAAAAACCCTGAAGCGGTCTCGACGTTGACTCCCGAGCAGTACCGCGTCACGCAGACTGACGGGACCGAGCGCCCCTTCGCCAACGAATACTGGGACAACAAGGAGCCGGGCCTCTACGTCGACGTGGTTTCCGGCGAGCCGCTCTTCGCGTCCTTCGACAAGTTCGACAGCGGGACGGGATGGCCGAGTTTCACGCGGCCCCTCGAGGCCGCGAACGTCGTCGAGAACGTTGACCACTCGCACGGCATGACACGGACCGAGGTTCGCTCCAAGTACGGCGACAGTCACCTTGGGCACGTCTTCCCGGACGGGCCGTGCGACAAGGGCGGGTTGAGGTACTGCATGAACTCGGCCTCCCTGCGATTCATCCACCGCGACCAATTGGAGAGCGAGGGGTACGGCGAGTACTCAAAGCTCTTCGCAAAGCAGGAGGCCTGACGATGGCAGCGACTACAGAGCGCGCGATCCTCGCGGGGGGTTGCTTCTGGGGAATGCAGCAGCTGGTGCGGCGCTTGCCCGGCGTCGTCTCGACGCGGGCCGGCTACTCGGGCGGCGATGTCAAGAACGCCACGTACCGCAACCACGGCACGCACGCGGAAGCGATCGAGATCACGTTCGATCCGAGCCAGACGAGCTTCCGCGACCTGCTGGAGTTCTTCTTCCAGATCCACGACCCGACGACGCCCAACCGGCAGGGAAACGACCAGGGCGCAAGCTACAGGTCGGCGATTTTCTACACGAGCGAGGAGCAGCGCCGCGTCGCCGAGGACACCATCGCCGATGTCGAAGCCTCAGGGCTGTGGCCGGGAAAGGTTGTGACCGAGCTCTCGCCTGCTGGCGATTTCTGGGAGGCGGAGCCCGAGCACCAGGATTACCTGGAACGCTACCCGAACGGCTACACCTGCCACTTCGTCCGCCAGCAGTGGAAGTTGCCGCGGAGGAGCGCCGCCTGACGGCGATCGCGGTGTCCGTGGCCTGCGGCAGGGCAGCCTCACGGCGCGTGTGTCGTAAGGCGTTTGCCAAGTGTCCTCGGCGCCCTCGCGAAGTCGCTTACAACGCGACAAGGTGGCGAGGTTTGGACGGCCGGACACGGCTTTCAGATTCGGCCCAAGCTCGCGTCCCCACGGAAAGCTGGGGTGCAGCAGATGTTCGGCGACGTCTGGGAGTGGACGCGCAGCCCGTTCTCGCCTTACCCGCGCTTCCGCGCGGTCGACGGCGCGGTCGGCGAGTACAATGGCAAGTTCATGTCCGGGCAGTCCGTTTTGCGAGGCGGCTCTTGCGTGCCGCCGCCGGGCCATGTCCGCGCGACTTGCCGGAATTTCTTCCCGGCGCACACGCGTTGGCAATTCGCGGGCCTCCGCTTGGCGGAGTACGCGTAACTCCAGCGCATTCGGCGAAACCATAAGGAGAGACCAGATGACCACGGACAAGATCGCTCAAAACATGGAAGTGATCGGCGCAGACGGCGTCCACGTCGGCACCGTCGACGGTGTCGCCAACGGGCGCATCAGGCTCGCGAGGCGCGACAGCGGCGAGGGGCAGCACAAGGGCCACGCGCATTTCATTGACCTCGGACTTGTCGCCGACGTCGAGGGGCAGAGGGTTCGTCTCTCTGCGAACGCAGCGGTGGCGGTGACGTTCGAGGAGGAGCAGTCGGGAAGGCCCGTCTGACGAAGGAAGGCTCGACGACCCTGGTCACGCGCAAAAAAAAGCGCGAACCGGCGACAAGAAAGCGGTTTCGCACCGCATGCCGCACGCAAGGGCTTGGGCCGACGAGAGGAAGAGGCCTTGGCGTCGAAGCTTGATCAACTACGCGCAATGACGACGGTCGTAGCCGACACGGGCGATCTTGGCGCGGTGACGCGTCTCAAGCCGGTAGACTGCACGACGAATCCTACGATCGTCCTGAAGGCGGTCGACACTCCCGAGTACAGGGATGTTGTCGACGAGGCGTTGGCGGGAAGCGATCGGCTCACGATAGCGCCAGCCCTCATGGACGCCCTTGCGTCCATGAGGGCGAGCTCAAGCGCGCCCTGGCGCCGGCCGTCGCCGCGCTCCCTCCGGACGGCGGAGGACGGGATCTGCCACTGGTTCGTGGGCGAAGATGCAGTCGACAATAAGCACCCGGACCCCGAAGGCCCGATCGACGAGACAACCTTCAGGTGAATCATGAACGAAGACGCGATGGCAACCGAGAAGCTGGCCGAAGGCATTCGCGTGTTCGCGCACGACCTGCAGACGCTCCGCCGCAGGATCGCCGAACGCCTCCAGTGAGTCCCGCGACGGCGGCAAGAACAACAACCAAACGAGAGCCGCGATGATCGTAGTGCACCACCTGAACAACTCGAGGTCTCAACGCATCCTGTGGCTGCTCGAGGAGCTGGGGCTGCCCTACGAAATCAAGTTCTACAAACGCGACGCGCAGACCAACGGCGCGCCCGAGGAATTGAAGGCGGTCCACCCGCTCGGCAGGTGTACTACAAGGTCGAAGACGGCCGCGTCGTCCTGCTCCACACGGAGGTGCCGCAAGAGCTGAACGGCCTGGGATACGGATCACGATTGGCGCATGGCGTTTTCGAAGCGTTGCGACGCGACGGGAAAAGAGTGATCGCGAA
>JBKPDB010000003.1:0-51694 GCA_046727655.1 Actinomycetota bacterium | reverse complement strand
GCCACCATGCACAACCTGAAGGACATCGACGTCGAGTTCCCCGTCGGGAAGTTCGTCTGCGTCACCGGCGTGTCCGGCTCGGGCAAGTCCACGCTCGTGAACGAGATCGTCTACAAGGCGCTCGCGAACCGGCTCCATCGCATGCGCACGAAGCCGGGAGACCATGCGGGCTGCGAAGGGATCGACTGCTACGACAAGGTGATCGACATCGACCAGTCGCCGATCGGGCGAACGCCGAGGTCGAACCCGGCGACGTACACGAAGCTCTTCGACCACATCCGCGAGCTGTACTCGATGACGCCCGAGGCAAGGGTGCGCGGCTACAAGCCCGGCCGGTTCTCGTTCAACGTCCGCGGCGGCCGCTGCGAGACGTGCAAGGGAGACGGGCAGATCAAGATCGAGATGCACTTCCTGCCGGATGTCTACGTCCCGTGCGAGACGTGCAAGGGTGCGCGCTACAACCGGGAGACGCTGGAGGTGCGGTTCAAAGGGAAGTCGATCGCGGACGTCCTCGAGATGTCGGTCGAGGAGGCTCTCCAGTTCTTCGCGAAGATCCCGAAGCTCCGCCGCCGCCTGCAGACGCTGCACGACGTCGGGCTCGACTACGTCAAGCTCGGCCAGCCGGCGACGACGCTGTCGGGCGGTGAGGCGCAGCGCGTGAAGCTCTCCGCCGAGCTGTCCAAGGTCGCGACGGGCAAGACGCTCTACATCCTCGACGAGCCGACGACCGGTCTCCACTTCGCCGACATCGAGAAGCTGCTCGACGTGCTCCATCGTCTGGTGGACGCGGGCAACACCGTGCTCGTGATCGAGCACAACCTCGATGTGATCAAGCAGGCCGATTGGATCATCGACCTTGGCCCGGAGGGCGGCGAGGCGGGCGGCGAGGTCGTCGCGACGGGCACCCCGGAGGACGTCGCCGAGGTTCCCCGCTCGTTCACAGGCGAGTTCCTACGGCACGTGCTGCCCAAGGCCGCCGTCGCGGCGGCGTAGATGGTCGCCCGAGCACCGGCGCACAGCGACGAGAAAGCGTGGTTCCTCCGCGGATTGCTCGTCCTGCAGAGCCCGCGCTCCGTGTTCGCTGCGCTGCGCGACGACTCCGACACGGCGGCGGAAGCGCGGCAGGACACCGCGGGCGCAATCGTCTGGCTGGCGGGAATCTCGGCGATCCTCGCCACGACGGTCGCCAGCAAGCTGCTCGACGACGTCGAGATGGACGGATTGCTCGTCGCGGTCTGGGCGTTCCTCTCCGGTGGTCTCTACGGCTTCGGCCTGTACTTCGTCGTCGGGAAGGTCATGCACGTCGCACTGCGAAGGCTCGGCAGTCGCGGGAGCTTCCGGCGGGCGCGCCATGTCCTCGCGTTCGCCGCGGCCCCTGTCGCGCTTGCCCTGTTCGTGTACTGGCCGCTGCGCATCGCCGTTTATGGCGGCGATCTCTTCCGGAGCAGCGGCCCCGACGGGCACGGCACGGGCGAGGTGTTCGCCTGGGCCTTCTACATCTTCCCGATCTGGGCGCTCGCGTTGCTGCTCATCGGCGTACGCACGGTCCACGGCTGGAGCTGGGGCCGCTCCATCGCGGGCGTCGGATTCACCGCGGCGATCGCGAGTGGGCTAGCGCTCGCCGTGAGCCTGCTCTACGCCCTCGGCTGAAAACAGCTCGAGCTCGTCGTCCGGCATGGCGTAGGTGTGCTCTTCGGCCGGGTATGAGCCGTCGCGCACCTCTGCGGCATACGTGCCCAGCGCGCGGCGGATCTCCTCGGCAAGGTTTGCGTAGCGCTTGACGAATCGAGGGGCCCGTCCTTCCGTCAAGCCGAGGAGGTCGTGGTAGACGAGTACCTGGCCGTCGCACTCGGGCCCCGCGCCGATTCCGATCGTCGGGATCGTCAGCGCTTCCGTGATCCGCACCGCGACCGGCGTCGGCACGGCTTCGAGCACGATCGAGAAGCAGCCCGCGGCCTCGAGCGCGAGCGCGTCGGCGAGAAGCCGGCGGGCCTTGGCGGCCGTCCGTCCCTGTGTCTTGAACCCGCCGAGCATCGTCTCGGTCTGCGGGGTCAAGCCCACGTGCCCCATCACGGGGATGCCCGCGGCGACGATCGCAGCGGCGCGCGACAGCGAAGGGCCGGCGCCTTCGAGCTTCACCACGTCCGCGCCGCCTTCCTTGACGAAGCGAACGGCGTTGCGCACCGCTTCGTCGTCCGACACGTTGTAGCTCCCGAAGGGCATGTCGCCGACGACGAGCGGCCGCGCGACGGTGCGGGCGACGGTGCGCGTGAGGAACAGCATCTCGTCCATCGTCACGGGCACGGTGCTGTCGTGCCCGAGCACGACCATCGCGGCGGTGTCGCCGACGAGCAGGATGTCGATCCCGGCCTCGTCCGCGAGCCGGGCGCCGGGCGCGTCGTATGCGGTGACCATCACGATCTTCTCGCCGCGGCTCTTCATCTCGGCGAGGTCGCTGAGGGTGAGCTTGCCGGGTTTCACGTCAGGCCTCCTTCCAGGACGACGTTGTCGATGAGTCGTGTCGAGCCCACGCGGGCCGCGGCAGCGAGCACCGTTGCATCGCCGAGATCGACCAGCTCGACGTAGTCGGGCTCGAGCCCGTTCAGCTCCGCGCGGGCGGTCGCGACCGCGTCGGATCCGCGGCCGTGCGCCAACCGTCCGGCCTCGAGCGCACGCGGCAGAGCCAGTGCGCGGTTGCGCTCCTCGGGCGACAGGTACGAATTGCGTGACGAGAGGGCGAGCCCGTCGTCGTCTCGCACGGTCGGGAGGACGCGGAGCTCGAGGTCCAGGTTCAGATCGCGGACGAGCCGCTGCAGCACGGCCACCTGCTGGGCGTCCTTCTGCCCGAAGTACGCACGCTCGGGACGGACGATGTTGAAGAGCTTCAGGCACACGGTCGCCACGCCGCGGAAGTGACCGGGCCGCGCCTCGCCCTCCGCGCCGGCGTCCTCGACGTCCACCCACGTGGCGTATCCGTCCGGGTAGAGCTCGCGGTCGCTCGGGGCGAACAGGATGTCTACGCCCGCCTCTTCGGCGAGGCGCTGATCACGCGCTTCGTCGCGCGGATAACGGTCGAGGTCTTCGCCCGAACCGAACTGGGCAGCGTTCACGAAGAGCGTGACGACGACCGTGTCGCACTCCGAGCACGCCGCTCGGAAGAGCGACAGGTGCCCCTCGTGGAAGGCACCCATCGTCGGCACGAGCCCGACACTCGCCGCGTCGCGCAGAGCCGCGCGGAGCTCGCGAATCTCGCGCACGGTCCTCATCTCGCCGTCAGTTCCGCGAGGACATCGTACGCCGGCTCGAGGTCAGGCCTCGCCTCTCGGATCGCATGCCGATGCGCGTCGACGGTGCTCCAGTCGCCGCGCTCGATCGGACCGGTCAGCTCGAAGTCATTGTCCATCGTCCGCCGCATCAGTGGAACGAGCGCCTCGGGAGGCGCGCCGGCCGCCCGGAAGAGCTCCGCCGCCATCTCGTGCAACGTGACGAGGTAGTTCGAGGCGATGGCGGCGCCTGCGTGGTAGAGCGAGCGCTTGTCGTCGGCGAGGTCGAACGGCCGCAGCCCGAGCGTCTCGGCCAGCCAGAAGCCTGCCGCCCGCGCCTCGGCGTCCTCGCTCGTGACGGCGGCCCAGGCGCCGTCGAGCTGCTCGGCACCGCGCGCTCGTATGAACGTCTGCAGCGGATGGACCGAGAAGCGCCGGCGGTGAGGATCCAGCGCCGGGAGCGATGTCGCGCCGGATACATGCGCGACCCACGGCCCCGGCGAGATACCGCGCGCGACCTCCGAGATTGCGTGGTCGGGCACGCAAAGGAGGAGAAGGTCGCCCTCGTCGGCGACGGCGAGGCCGCGCTCGCGCAGACGTGCCGCGACGGCCGACCCGACACGGCCCGAGCCGATCACTTGGACTGCTTCGAACACCTGTGAGCTCCAGTTCCGTAGCGGATACCGGGCAGCGGGAAGCCTACACCGGCGCTGGTACCCTGGCGTGTCTCGTGCGCCGTGCCCTCCTCTCAGCGCTCTTCGCGGCTGCAGTCCTGGCCGCGCCCGGGCAGGCGAGTGCGGCAACTACGCTCACTCCGTGTAAGACGAACGGCGTCCTCTGCGCCACGGTCGATGTCCCGCTCGACCGCGGCGGCGCCGTCCCCGGGACGATCGGGCTCCACGTCGAGGTGCTGCCCGCGTCCGGCCAGCAGCGTGGAGTGGCGTTCCTGATCGCCGGAGGCCCGGGGCAGGGCTCGGCAGGCGCGTTCGACCTGAGCTCGCCCAACATCCGAGACACCCAGTTCATGCTCCCGGGTTACACCCTCGTTGCGTTCGACAACCGCGGCACCGGCCAGTCCGGCCTGATCCGTTGCCCGGCGCTGCAACGGGCGGTCGCACCCAGGCCGGAGGCGGGAGCTGCCCTGGCCGCGGGGTGTGCGGCAAGCATCGGGCCGCAGCGAGTCTTCTATGCGACGCGCGACCACGCGGAAGACATAGAGGCCGTGCGTGCCGCGCTCGGCTTCGGGAAGATCGCGCTGTACGGCGTGTCATATGGGACGAAGCTGGCACTCGCCTACGCACTCGCACACCCGAACGACGTCGAGCGGATGATCCTCGACTCGATGGTCGTGCCGACGTTCCCGGATCCGTTCGACCGCAACGTGTTGCAACAGATGCCCGGCACGCTGACGCAGTTCTGCGCCGGTGGTCGCTGCCGTGGAGCAACTTCCGACTATGCGCGCGATGTCGCTGTCGTGGCGAATCGGGTCGAAGCACATCCGGTCACGGCGAGGGTGCTGACGCCGCGTGGCGCGCAGACCGTTCGCATGAACGGCGAGGACCTGCTCGTGATGATGATCGATTCCGATCTCAGTCCTGGTCTCGCCGCCGCCGCACCTGCAGCGGTGCACGCTGCGCGAGGCGGCAACTTCCGGCCGCTCCTACGGCTCTGGGACTTCGACAAGAGGACGAGCGTGCTCAGCGCGGAGGACCTCAGCTTCGGTCTCAACGCCGCGACGAATTGCGCCGACGGCGGCTTCCCGTGGCAACCGAACACGCCGCCGGCCCAGCGCCGAACGCTCATCAACGCCGCGGTGGGTCGCCTCCTGCCTGGATCCCTCGGGCCCTTCGGAAAGTGGGCTGCACGGATCGGGACGGCGTACTTCTGCGAGCAGTGGCCGACGCCGTCCGGGGGCACGCCGCTCGGCCCGGGACCGTTCCCGGACGTCCCCGTGCTCGCCATCAACGGTGGGTACGACCTCAGGACGCCGACGGCGAACGCGCTGACGGTGATCGACCAGTTTCCGCAGGGACGCCTGATCGTCGTCCCGGGTGTGGGCCACAGCGTACTCACCGCCGACATCTCGGGTTGCTCGCAAAATGCTCTCCGAGCGTGGATCCTGGGCACGCTCGTCGCGCCGACGCGGGCGATGTGCCCGCACGTGCCGAACCTGGCGAAGATCGTCGGCGCCTATCCGAAGCGGCCCGCGACGCGGACCCCGGCAGCGACGCTCACAGCGGTGAAGAAGACGCTGCGTGAAGCCCAGTCCACCTGGTTGCAGGTCGTGTTCTCGTCTGCGGCGTTCGTCCCACGAGGCCTCTACGGCGGCAAGCTCGTCAGCGCGCGGCAGGGGCTCGCCTTCACGCTCACACGCTACAGCGACGCTCCGGGCGTGCTCATCAGCGGCAAGGTCACCTTCTCCACAGTCGGGCCTCCGGTCGTGTACACCGGCCGCGTTCGCGTCTCCGGGGCCGCCGCCGTTGCCGGAACGCTCAGGATCTCGAAGAACACGCTCACCGGGACGCTCGGCGGCCGCCGGGTCAAGACCACCTACTAGGCGATTTGCCGCACGTCCGGCCGGGCCCCTAAACTGCCGGGGCGATGCCGATGTACGAGTACGTTTGCATGAAGTGCGAGGCGCACTTCGAGGAGCTGGTCCGAGGGGACATGGAGGTTGCGTGCCCGAAGTGCGGCGCCACCAACGTCGCGAAGCAGCTCTCGACGTTCTCGTTCGTCGGTACCGCCGGACAGACCGGCGCTTTCTCCAGTGGTGGCGGCGGCTGTTGCGGCGGGAGCTGTGGCTGCGGTCACTGAGCTGACACGCGCAGACGAGCTGCGGGCGTTTGCAGAGGTCGTCGCCGGCTGTACGAAGTGCCCGCTGGCGGGAACCCGGACGCAGGTGGTCTTCGGGTCGGGCGATCCGAACGCGGACCTGATCTTCGTCGGTGAGGCGCCCGGGTTTCACGAGGACAAGCAGGGCGTCCCGTTTGTCGGAGCTGCCGGGAAGCTGCTCGAGCAGCTCCTCGCCGACATCGGGCTCACGCGTCAGCAGGTGTACATCGCGAACGTCTTGCTGTGCCGCCCGCCCGGGAACCGCGATCCGTTGCCCGAGGAGATCGAGGCGTGCGAGAGCCATCTCTGGCGGCAGATCGAGTTGATCGAGCCTCGCGTCGTCGCGACGCTCGGCAACTTCGCGACGAAGCTTCTCTCCGGCCGCCCGACGGGGATCACCCGCGTCCACGGTCAGGAACAGGAGACGACGCTCGGCGGCCGCCGCCTGTTGCTCTATCCGATCTACCATCCGGCTGCCGCCCTCTATACGCCCCGCATGCTCGAGGTGTTGAAGTCGGACTTCGCGCGCCTTCCCGAGCTGCTCGGCCGCGAGATCACGCCGCCCGAGCCGCTGTACGTGGCGCCGGTTCCCACGGAGCCGGCCGTCCAGCTCGGCCTGTTCTGACCGAGTCGCACTCGCCCGCGGAGACCGAGGAGCTTGCAGCGCGTCTCGCTGCCGAGCTCGAGGTCGGCGACGTCGTCACCGTCTCCGGCGAGCTCGGCACGGGGAAGACGACGTTCGTTCGCGGCGCGTCGCGTGCGCTCGGCGTGACGCAGCACGTCACGAGCCCGACGTTCACGATCGGCCACCGCTACGACGGCAAGGTCGATGTGTCGCACCTCGATCTGTTTCGGTTCCGGGGCGTGTCGCCGGCCGAGTGGGGGGACCTCGAGCCGTACTTCGAGGACGCGATCGTCTTCGTCGAATGGCCGGAAGCAGGCGAAGGCGTCCTGCCGCCGGCGCGCGCACGCGTGCATCTGGAGCACGGCGGCGAGGGCATCCGGCTTGTCACGATTGACGTCGATGCTGATTCTGGCGTTCGACACCGCTACTGACGTCGCGACGAGTGCGCTGGTCGACGACGGGGAAGTGCTCGGCGAGCGCCTCTCCCGGGCGGTGACGCTGCTCGAGGACGTCGACGCGCTGCTCCGACAGGCGGGGGCCCGCACGCGCGACCTCGACGCGCTCGCCGTCGGAATCGGACCGGGGAGTTTCACCGGCGTCCGCATTGGTCTCGCGACTGCGCGCGGCCTTGCCTTCAGTCTCGACCTCCCCGTCGCGGGCGTCTCGACGCTGGCGGCGCTCGCCGCCGGCGCGCCCGGTGCGACTCCGGTGATCGACGCGCGCCGGCGTGAGGTGTTCGTGCTCCGGGACGAACCGCAGGTCATGCTGCCAACTGAGCTCGAGCCGGCGGCCGGAGACGTCCTGGTCGGCAGCGGCGCCGTTCGCTATCGAGACGTCTTCGAAGCTGCGAGCGCCGTCGTACCGCCCGACAACGACGAGCGCCACCTCCCGAGAGCCCGCTTCCACGCCCAGCTCGCCCGCGGCTTCACAGCCGCCGAGAACATCGAGCCGCTCTACCTCAGGACAGCCGACGTTGATAGAACGCGATCGTGAGCGCCACGGCCAACAGAGTTGCCTTCAGGCGCCTCGAGCTCCGTGACCTCAAGGCAATCGAAAGGATCGAGCGGGAGTCGTACCGGACACCCTGGTCGCGCTCGATGTTCGCCGGCGAGCTCGCGAAGCCGTCGTCGCTCTCCCTCGGCGCGTTCGATCCCGAGACGAACGAGCTCCTCGGCTACCTGATCATCTCGCGCTACGTCGACGCCTGGCACGTCATGAACCTCGCCGTCGCCCCGGCACATCGGAGGCGGCGGATCGCCACCACACTACTGGAGCGGCTGTTCGAGCTGACCTCGGACCAGGGGCGCCGCGGATACACGCTCGAGGTCCGCGTCTCGAACGACGTCGCGATCCGGTTGTACGAGCAGGCCGGCTTCAAGCCGCGCGGCATTCGCCGCGGCTACTACACGGACAACCGTGAAGACGCGCTGATCATGTGGCGCGACCCTGTCGCTCGCAGCGATGCAGCTCGCGACTGACTGGCGCTCGCAGCTTTGCTGCTCGCGACAGCGGCTCCCAGCTCTTCGAGAAGTGACGGTATGCCACTCGGCTTCTCGAAGCTGTCGGCAGTGATAATGACTCTCCGCCGGCCCACATCATCAACCGTAAGCCGCGATGTCTTGCAAAGGTGTGACCAGTTCGCGCCTTCGCGGAGCGGAGGCGCATGATCCTCGGCCTCGAGACCTCGTGTGACGAGACGGCGGCGGCGCTCGTCACGAGCGACGGGATCATCCGGTCGAACATCGTGTCGTCGCAGGCGGACCTCCACGCGCGTTACGGCGGCGTCGTGCCGGAAGTGGCGTCGCGCCGGCATCTCGAGCTCGTCACGCCCGTGATCCGCGAGGCGCTCGCCGAGGCCGGCACCGATCTGGCCGACGTCGAGCTCGTCGGCGTCACCGCCGGACCAGGGCTGATCGGCGCCTTGCTGATCGGCGTCGCGGTCGCCAAAGCTGTCGCCTGGGCGAGGCGCCTGCCCCTCGTTCCGGTCGACCATCTCCAAGGTCACGTCGCGTCGCTCTACCTCCAGCCAAACCCGCTCGAGCCACCGTTTCTGTGCCTCCTCGCAAGCGGGGGTCACACGATGCTCCTCGACGTCCAACGTCGCGGCGGGCGGCCTCGTCTCCTCGGGACGACTCTCGACGACGCCGCGGGCGAGGCGTTCGACAAGGGTGCCCGGCTGCTCCATCTCGGCTATCCCGGTGGCGCGGAGATCGACCGCGTTGCCCGCGACGGGGATCCCACGGCATTCGATTTTCCCGTTGCCCGCGTCCCCGGGCTGGACTTCTCCTTCTCGGGCTTGAAGACAGCGTTGCTCTACGCAGTGCGTGAGCTCGAGCCCGAGGAACTCGAACGAAGGCGGGCAGATCTCGCCGCGAGCTATCAGCGCGCGATCGTACGCGCCCTCGTCGAACGGACGCGGCAGGCGGCCGCCGAGATCGGCGCGTCGACGATCGCCGTCGTCGGGGGCGTCGCAGCGAACTCGGAGCTACGGGCCGCCCTCCCGGAGGCCGCAGTCGCCCCGCTCGAGCTGTGCACGGACAACGGGGCGATGATCGCGTCGGCCGCGCGGTTCGACGAGCCCATCCCGTATCCCGGCTATCTTGGCCTCGATGCCTACGCGTCCTCCGCGTGAGCCGCTCGGCGTGCTCGTGCTGGCGGCTTTCGCGATCGCCGTCACGGCGGTCCTGATCGCGGCCGGCGGGCGCAGCGACTCGTCGCCGGCACAGGCCGAAGCGAGCTGGCAGGGGCTCGCCGGAGGGCTCCGACCACGCGTCGCGGTCGGACAGCGTGTGATCGTCGCGCTCAGGGCACCTTCCGTCGCTGACCGCGTCGCCAACGCAGGCGGCCTCGCCACGAGTGAAGAGGAACGCAAGTGGCAAAGGAACGCGCTCGCTGCGCAGCGGCTCCTCATCGCACGCCTACGTGTGCAAGGCCTTGTCGCACAGCCCGAATTCACGTACACGCGCACGATCAACGGCTTCTCGGCCGCGTTCGACGCGCGCGGCGTCGCACTGCTCGAGCGTCAGTCCGAGGTTGCAGGGGTTTATCCCGTTCGCCCGGGGTACCCAGCTTCCCTGACTTCGGGGCTCCTGCCCTCGCAGTTCGGCTCGCGACCCGACATCACGCTCTCCGATCGCGACGGGCGCGGTGTGACGATCGCTCTCCTCGACACCGGCGTCGATCGTGCACATTCCATCCTTCGCGGCCGAGTCGACCGTGGGATCGACATCGTCGGCGGCGATGCGGGCGCGCTTGCAGCGCCGCAGCCGGACGAGCCGGCAGAGCTGGAGCGGCACGGCACCGAGCTCGCCGGGCTCATCGTCGGCTCCGGCGGGCCGGGTGCGCTTTCCGGAGTCGCCCCGGGGGCCACGCTCCTACCAATCCGCGTCGCGGGCTGGCAGCGGGACGCCTCCGCAAAGTGGGCCGTGTACGGCCGGACCGATCAGGTGCTCGCAGGCCTCGAGCGGGCGGTCGACCCGAACGCGGACGGCGACGAGCACGATGCCGCGCGCATCGCCCTGATCGGAGTCGTCGAGCCCTTCGCCTCCTTTGCAGATGGGCCCCTTGCGCTTGCCGCGGCGGGTGCACGCCGGCTCGACACGCTCGTCGTCGCCCCGGCTGGAAACGATGGCCCGGCAGGCCCCGGCTACGGCAGCGTGGCCGGGCCGGGAGGCGCGCCCGCCGTGCTCACCGTCGGGGCGGTCGATCTTCGGCCGCGCTACGGCAGCGCCCGCTTGGTCGTGCGCACGGGCCTCCACGTCGAGTTCGATGGCCTGCGTCCGCTTGCGGGTGCCGTGTCGCCGTCGCAGCCGCTCGACGTCGGCGTCGGCGCGCCGAGGTCCAGCAGCACGGCTCCCATCGGAGAACGAGGCGCAGTTCCGCTCCTCGACTTCTTCGACCGGCGCGGGGCGAGCCTCGTCGCCGGGCGCGCCGCCTTGCTCGAGGCGGGTCCCGATCCCGACGGCAGCGTCGCCAACGCGGCGCGCGCGGGTGCGGTGGCGGCCTTGTTCTACGGCGCGGACCTGCCGGCCGGCGCGATCGCGCTCGATGAGAGCGCGCCGATCCCCGTCGTCTCCATCTCCGCCGATCTCGCGCGCCGGCTCCTCCGGCAGGCGCGCCTCGGCAGGCCGGTCACCGCGTCGATCGGTGCCGTGCGAACGGCGCCGAACAACGGCGACGGTCGCGTCGCGCGCTTTTCGTCGACAGGCCTTGCTTTCGACGGGCGCGTCAAGCCGGAGCTCGTCGCCCCGGGTGTCGCGCTGGAGACCGCCGAGCCGGGCGCCAACGCCGACGGCTCGGCGCGCTACGGAACGATCAACGGGACGAGCGGAGCAGCGGCGCTCGTTGCCGGAGCAGCTGCGCTCCTCGCGCAAGCGCGGTCGTACCTCGATGCGGATGCGCTCGAGAGCCTCCTGGTGGGGTCGGCGAGACCGCTTCCGGACGATCGCGTGACCTCCCAGGGTGCGGGGCTGCTCGACGTCGGCGGCGCGGCTGCAACGGAGATCGGCGCCGCACCGAGCTCCCTCGCGTTCGGCCGAGCAGACAGCGCGCGCTGGCGCGGAGAGCAGGTGGTCGACGTGCGAAATCTCTCTGTCCGCCGGCTGCGCGTGACCGCTGCCGTTCACGTAGGGCGCGAAGGTGCAGCGGCCGTCGACTTCGCCGTCACGCCGAGACGCTTCTGGGTGGGTCCCGGACGAACGGTTCGGGTCCGTGTTCGAGCGCGGGTCGCGAGCAAGCTGGAGGGGTCCTCACCGGTCGAGGGCGCCGTACTGCTCACGCCGATGGGGAGCGGGCACGTGCGCGTCCCGTGGACGATCCTCTTCGGTCAACGCCGCCCGCCGACGCTTGGGGCAGTTCGACTATCGACGCGCTCGTTCGCGCCTTCCGATGCAGCGCCGGCGCTCTTGACGTTCGTCGCAGGCTCGGTACCGAGGGAAGGCGGAAGGTCGGACGTGCTGCCTCTGTCCCGCCTCGATCTGGAGCTCTGGAGCCCCGAGGGCGGCCGCATCGGTCTGCTCGCCCGGCTCCGCGACGTGCTTCCGGGCCGTTATTCCTTCGGCGTGACGGGTCGCGACCCGACCGGTGCCGTGTTGCCGCCGGGCCCGTACCAGCTCAGGCTCATCGCGTACGGAACGGACACGGGACCACCGACGACACGGACCATCGGGATCACAATCAAGTAGGGTCCCTCCGCCCAGCCAAAATGGCCCGATTTGCGCGGAAAAAGGAGCTGAAGTGACCATCCTCGAAGCCCCGACCTCGCATCTGCGCGAGAACCCCTACGAGATCGCGAAGTCGCAGCTACGCAAGGTCGCGGACACGTTCGCGATCGACTCGAATCTCGTCAACGTCCTGCAGGAGTGCAAGAAGTCGCTGGCGGTCTCGATCCCCGTTGCGATGGACGACGGGACGACTCACGTCTTCCAGGGATATCGCGTGACGCACAACATCGCTCGGGGCCCGTCGAAGGGCGGGATCCGCTACCACCCGGACGTCACGCTGGACGAGGTCAAAGCGCTCGCCATGTGGATGACGTGGAAGTGCGCGCTCGCGGGCATTCCGTTCGGCGGTGCCAAGGGCGGTGTCGTCTGCAACCCGAAGCAGATGTCGGAAGGCGAGCTCCAGCGGATGACGCGCCGATTCACCTCGGAGATCATCAACGAGATCGGGCCGGAGAAGGACATCCCCGCCCCGGACGTCGGCACCGACGGCCGCGTGATGGCGTGGATCTTCGACACGTTCTCGATGAACAAAGGCCACTCCGTGCTCGGGGTCGTGACGGGAAAGCCGCTGACGATCGGCGGCTCGCTCGGACGCGAAGAGGCGACGGCGCGCGGCGCGCTGTACTGCGTCCGCGAAGCGGTACGGAAGCAGCAGCTGTCGCTGCAGGGACTCACCGTTGCGGTCCAGGGCTTCGGCAACGTCGGGTCGTTCCTCGCGAAGTTCCTTGCCGAGGACGGCGCGCTCGTCGTCGCGGTCTCCGACTCCACGTCCGGGCTGTACAACCCGAACGGCATCGACGTCCAGGCAGCGCTCGCGCACAAGCGAGAGCGGGGCTCGTTCTCCGGCTTCCGCGGCGCCGAGCCGATCACGAACGAGGACTTGCTCCTCCTCGACGTCGAAGTTCTAGCGCCCTGCGCGCTGGAGCAGGTGATCACCTCAGAGAATGCCGACAAGGTAAAGGCACGGATCATCGTCGAAGGCGCGAACGGACCGGTGACGCCGGCGGCGGACGAGATCCTCGAAGAGAAGGGCGTGCTCGTCCTGCCCGACATCCTCGCGAACGCGGGGGGCGTGGTCGTGTCGTACTTCGAGTGGGTCCAGGGCCTCCAGGAGTATTTCTGGAAAGAGGCCGAGGTGAACGCGAAGCTCAACGACATCGTCACGCGCGCCTTCAACGAGACGTGGGCAAAGCAGGAGAGTCGCGACGTATCGATGCGGATAGCCGCGTACGGGCTAGCGGTCCAGCGCGTCGCCGAGGCGACGACAACTCGGGGGATTTACCCCTAGGTCAAGTAGAAGTAGAGCGCGTAGAGGAGCTCGACGGCCGGGTTCGACGTGTGCACGGCGACGTCCTGCGGGACGTCGAGCAGGGCCTCGGAGTAGTTGAAGATGATCCGCACGCCCGAATCGACGAGGTCGTCGGCGACCTTCTGTGCGCTGTCGGCGGGAACGGCGACGACGCCGACGATGATGTTCTTGTCGCGAATCGCATCCGCCAGGCTCGAGTAGTCGCTGACCGGCACGTTGCCGACGGGCCGCCCGACCTTGTCCGGATCCGTGTCGAACACGGCGGCGATGTTGATCCCGTGCTCCGCGAAGATCGGCGAGCTCGCGATCGCCTGGCCCAGGCGACCGGCTCCGATCAGCGCGATGTTGTGCTGCCCCTGGGTACGGAGGATCTTCCGGATCTCGCCGAGCAGCGAGTCGATGTTGTAGCCGACGCCGCGCTTGCCGAACTTCCCGAAAGCCGAGAGGTCGCGGCGAATCTGAGTGGCGTTGATGTTCGTGTAGTCGGAGATCTCCTGGGAAGAGATCCGCTCCTTACCCATCTTCTTCGCCTGTGTCAGCACCTGCAGGTACCTGGACAGGCGCGCCGCAACCCCGACGGTGAGTCGCTCGGAGCCGGGAGTGGGGCCGGTGGATTCGAGAGTTTGTGACACCCGGATCCCGTTGTATCACGCGGGGAGAGGGCGGCGCGCCGCTTAACTTTGTGCAGCCAATTTCCGCCGGAGGGCAGCCGGGTCGACGTAGTAGACGAAGGCCCGCTCTCCGTCGATCTCTACGACGGGAAGCCATTCTCTGTAGCGGGCCTCGAGCTCGGCGTCGCCCGAAATGTCCACCTCCTCGAGTTCGAAGGGCACCACCTCCTGAACCTGCCGGACGATCTCACGGGCGCGCTCGCAGAGGTGGCAGCCGGCTGAGTGGTAGAGGGTGACCATCGCGGGCGGCACACCAGGCTTTATAGAAAACCCGGAACATGAAGATCCTGCTCTGGCACGGTTACCTCCTCGGCGGCACCGGGTCCAACGTGTATACGCGCGCCCTTGCGCGTGAGTGGAGCGAGGCCGGCCACGATGTCGTCGTCGTTTGCCAGGAGCCGCACCCGGAGCAATACGACCTCGGGGGCGCGCGCGTCGTCCGGCCGAACATCGGAGGCGTGCTCCCAGTGTTCGTGCTCGACCGCTACGAAGGGCTCGAAGCAAAGCTGCTGCAGGACTGCACCCGCCCCGAGCTCGACCGCTACGTCGCGCTCAACGCAACCTCCATTTGCTCCCAGTTGCCTATCGACTTCGTCTTCGCGAATCATGTCCTGCTCGGCGGGCCGGTCGGCTGGGCCAGCGGCGTTCCCTTCGCCGTCAAGGCGCATGGGTCGGAGCTCGAGTATTCGATGCGGGGCAATCCCGAGCTGGAGGCGTGGGCGAGAGAAGTCCTTTCGAGCGCGCAGGCGGTCTTCGTCGGCTCGGAACACATCCGCACCGTCCTCGATCAGGTGGTCGGTCACGTCGACCGCGTCTTCGAGGTGCCGCCCGGCGTCGATGTGGACGAGTTCCGTCCCGAAGAGCGCGACGCCGCGCTGCAGGCGCTGATCGCCGCAGCGCGTGCCGACCCGCCGAATCCCGCGAACGCACAGGAAAGGTTGCCGGACGAAGGCAATGCCGAGCGCCTCGCCGAGTTCTTGGCGTCGGACGAGCCGACCGTCGTGTACTTCGGGAAGTTGCTCTACAACAAGGGAGTCCATCTCCTGCTCGACGCGCTGCGCGAGCTGGACGCGCGTGCCGTGATCGTGGGCTTCGGCGACTATCGAGAAGAGCTCGAGCGGACGGCGCCGGCGCGAACGCTCTTCACGGGGCCGCTCGAGCACCGCCATCTCGTCCATCTCTTGCCGCTCGCCGACGTCACGGTCGTCCCGTCCATCTTCCCCGAGGCGTTCGGCATGGTCGCCGCCGAGGCCGCCGCCGCCGGCTCGCCGCCGCTCGTTGCACGCCATTCCGGCCTCGCCGAGATCGCCGACGGGCTCGAAGCGGAGTACCCCGAGGAACGCCGGCACCTTGCGAGCTTCGCCAACGGTGATGTCCGGGATCTCGTGACGAAGCTCGACGAGCTGCTCTCTCTGCCGGCGCCGGCGCGCACAGAGCTGGGCGCTGCGGCACGGCGTGCGGCGGTCGAGCGCTGGAGCTGGAGCAGCGTCGCGTCGCGCCTGCTCGAACCGTTCAAGGACGGCTAAACCACTTCATTTACGCTTGCCACGTGGGTGAACAACAAAAGCTGAGTCCCGAGGAACAGATTCGTTTCGCGTACGAGTCGTTCGAGTCGGGGCGCGACTTCACGCTCGCGGTGGAGGAGGAGTTCGCGCTCATCGACCCCGAGACGCTCGAGCTGACGAACCGGTTCGAGGAGCTGAAGGCCGGCGCGGCCGACACCGAGCTCGACGAGCATCTCGTCGGCGAGCTGATCGCGTCTGAGATCGAGGTCAAGACAGGCCGTTGCGCGAACTTCGCCGAAGCGGCGGAGATCATGGTGGAGCGTCGCGACCAGCTCGCGGAGCTTGCCGACCGGTTCGGGGTCGGTCTCGCCTCTACCGGCACCCATCCGTGGAGCCGCTGGCAGGACCAACGGATCATCGACACGCCGCACTACCGGCGGAACGACGAGATTCTCCGCTACGTCGTCTGGCGCAACAACAGCTTCGGGATCCACGCGCACATCGGGATCAGAGGGGCCGATCGAGCGATCGCGGTCTGCAACGCGTTTCGGAACGTGCTCCCAGAGCTCCTGGCCCTGTCGGCGAGCTCGCCGTTCGTCGACGACTGCGTGACCGGCTTGCATTCGGCGCGGACGGAGATCTTCACGAAGATGTTCCCGCGGGCGGGCATCCCCGACGCCTACGACGGATGGAACGGCTTCGAGCGGTACGTCCGCTTCCTCTACGACACCGGTTCGATCGACGAGCACACGCAGCTGTGGTGGAGCGTGCGTCCGCATCTCGCCTTCCCCACCGTCGAGGTGCGCATCTGCGACGCGCAGCCGGACCTGGGGGAGGCCCAGTCGCTCGCGGCATTCATCTATGCCCTCGGTGCGCGCTTCGCCCGGGCGCTCGACGCGCGGGAGCCGCTGCCGAACCTCCCGCATCGCTTGCTGGAAGAGAACATGTGGCGCGCCATCCGCTATGGCCTCACGGGCGAGCTCATCGACTTCGAGCGCGGCCAGGTCGTGCCGGCTCGCGCGCGGCTCGACGCCCTGCTCGAGTGGGTGGCGCCGGCCGCGGAGGAGATCGGCGCGGGGCCGTATCTCCGGCTGCCCGAGCGGAACGCGGCCGAGCGGCAGTACGCGCGGCTCGAAGAGCTCGGCTCGCATCGAGACGTGTTCGCCGAGCTCGTGCGGCGGCCGCGGGAGCGCGTCGGTGGCTGAGGCGGTGCAGGGAATCGGCGGCGTCTTCTTCCCAGCGAGCAACCCGGATGCGAGCGACGGCGACCAAACGGCTTGGGCGCCGTTCGCAGCCGACACGAGCTACTTCGGCCGCACGGAGCAGCAGCTGATGGTGAACTTCCGTGTCCGCGACCTCGACGCGATGCTCGGGCGGCTGCGCGCCGCGGGGGTCGACGTCGACCCGCGCGTGGAAGAGCACGAGTACGGCCGCTTCGGCTGGGCGACGGATCCGGAAGGCAACCGCTTCGAGGTCTCGCAGCCGGCGTGAGCGAAACGACGTCGCAGCCACAGCCGGACGACGAGGAGCTCGTCAAGCAGCTCGAGGAGCAACTGAGAAAGCTCAAGGTCTCGGACCTGATCGTGCAGACGCTCTACACGGTCTCCTCCCTCGGCTACCAGAAGCTCTCCGGCGAGGACCGAGATCTCGCCCAGGCGCGGCTCGCGATCGAGACGCTTCGCGTCCTCGTTCCCGTGCTCGAGTCGGAGCTCGGAGAAGATGCGGTTCGGGACTTCAAGCAGGTCACTGCGAATCTGCAGCTCGCCTACGCCGACGCCGCCAAGGGCTCGACTGAAGGCCAGGAACCGGGCTGATCCGGCGCCGCACGGCCGCTCATGTGATAGAAACCTGCCCGCGCCGAGGAGAACTCGGCGCCGACTTTGTCAGGGGGTAGAACGCTGATCGTCGCGAGCTTTTTCAATGACCACTCGGTGCTGTTCGCGCTCGTCTGCGCGGGGGTAGCGATCGCCTACGGCATCGGCCTGACGTGGTGGCTGCTCGGGCAACCCGAGGGCAACGAGCGGATGCGCGAGATTGCCCGAGCGGTCCAGGAGGGTGCGGCGGCCTACCTCCGGCGTCAGTACACGACGATCGCGCTGGTCTCGATCGTGCCGTTCCTTCTCCTCGGCTTCTACGACAAGCTGGGCTGGGGAACGGCGATCGGTTTCCTGGTCGGCGCCGTGCTCTCCGCGGCCGCCGGTTTCATCGGCATGAACGTCGCCGTCCGTTCGAACGTGCGCACTGCGGAAGCTGCGCGTCATGGGCTCAAGCCTGCCTTGAACATCGCGTTCCGTGCCGGCTCCGTGACCGGCCTGCTCGTCGTCGGCCTGGGGCTGCTCGGGGTTGCGGGCTACTACTGGGTCCTGACGGACTGGATCGGCAACTCGCAGGAGTCGGCGATCGACGACCTCGTCGGACTTGCCTTCGGCGGCTCGCTCATCTCGGTCTTCGCCCGTCTCGGCGGCGGGATCTACACGAAGGCCGCCGACGTCGGCGCCGATCTCGTCGGGAAGATCGAAGCGGGGATCCCCGAGGACGATCCGCGGAACCCAGCTGTCATTGCCGACAACGTGGGAGACAACGTCGGCGACTGCGCGGGGATGGCGGCGGACCTCTTCGAGACGTACGCCGTCACAGCCGTGGCCGTCATGCTGCTCGGTACGCAGTTCCCTTCCAGCCGACTCGCGCTCTATCCCCTCGCGCTGGGCGGAATGTCGATTCTCGCGTCGGTGATCGGCACCTTCTTCGCCCGCGTCGGACGCAGCGGCTCGATCATGAACGCGCTCTACAAGGCGGTGCTAGTCGCCACGGTGCTGTCGGCGATCGGCTTCATCCCGGTCACGACGGCGTTCGACGGCGGCATCTTCACCTTCACCGATCTCTACGGCTCAGCGATCGTCGGGCTCGTCGTCACCTTCCTGCTCGTCGCCATCACCGAGTACTACACGGGCACTCGGTGGGGCCCGGTGAAGTCGATCTCGTCCGCCTCACAGACGGGTCACGCGACGAACATCATCTCCGGCCTCGCTGTGGGGATGCAGGCAACCGCGTTACCCGTGGTGGTGATCGCCGCCGGTATTCTCGTCGCACACCACTTCGCCGGTCTCTACGGAATCGGCGTCGCCGTTATGGCGCAGCTGTCGATGACCGGCTTGATCGTAGCGCTGGACGCCTATGGTCCGGTCACGGACAACGCTGGTGGTATCGCAGAGATGGCCGACCTCGACGAGTCGGTCCGGGCGATCACCGATCCGCTCGACGCCGTCGGCAACACGACGAAGGCTGTGACGAAGGGCTACGCAATCGGGTCCGCGGCACTCGCCGCGCTCGTCCTCTTCGACTCCTACACCACGGGGCTGCGTGACGAAGGGCTCGTCGCAGTGTTCAACCTCAACGACGCGTGGGTGATCGCCGGACTGTTCATCGGCGGGCTGATGCCGTTCCTCTTCGCATCCCTTGCGATGCAGGCCGTCGGCAAGGTCGGCGGGCAGGTCGTCACCGAGGTCCGGCGGCAGTTCCGCGAGAACCCGGGGATCATGGAGGGGACGGCTCGTCCGGAGTACGGCCGTGCGATCAACATCGTCACCGGCTCGGCGATTCGGGAGATGCTGCTTCCGGCGCTGATCCCGATCGCATTTCCGATCGTGGTGGGGATCATCAACGCGCGCATGCTCGGCGGTCTTTTGATCGGGACGATCGTGACGGGGCTGTTCCTCGCGATCGCGATGACGTCGGGCGGCGGCGCGTGGGACAACGCCAAGAAGCTGATCGAAGACGGGGCTTACGGCGGGAAGGGATCGGAGGCGCACGCCGCCTCGGTGACCGGCGACACTGTCGGCGACCCCTACAAGGACACAGCCGGCCCCGCGATCAACCCGATGATCAAGATCGCCAACATCGTCGCGATCCTGATCATCCCCCTCATCGTGTCGATTCACGGCTAGGCGTGGCGCGCACCGAGCTCGAGCGGCGCGGGCTGAACCCTCCCTCGCCCGTAGGGCCATGCCCAGGCGGAACTCTTGTGGAAGAAACGTCACACTCTCGCAACGGTGCCTGGCACCCGGACATGGCCGGCGCGAGATCCCGCCCGGCGACGCGAAAACCAGGTGTCGGAGGAGCTCTCGATACACATTCGCGACGGTCTTCCGACCGTGACTGGCACCGGGGGTAGCCCACCGAGACGCGGCCGAAGAGGACGAACACAGCCGGCCTGAGGGTTGTCCTGACAGGCGGAGGCTCTACGCTCCGCCGGTGAGCACGGCGGCATCTCAGGCGGCCACTGTCAGGCGCAGCAGGCGGCGCCGGCAGCAGACGCTCGAGCGGGTGCTCGGGACGCCGGCGCTCTTCGCGACCGCGTATGGCAACGTCGGCTCCTCCATCTACTACGCGCTCGGACTTGTCGCGGGGATCGCGCTCGGCCTCACCCCGCTGGTCTTCGTCATCAGCGGCCTGATCTTCGCCGCCACGTCCGCCACGTACGCGGAGGGAACGGTGCGTTTTCCGGAGGCCGGCGGCTCGTCCAGCTTCGCCCGGCATGCGTTCAACGAGCTCGTCTCGTTCGGAGCGGCGTGGGCGCAGATGCTCAACTACATCATCACGATCGCCATCTCGGCGTTCTTCGTCCCTCACTACCTCTCGATCTTCTGGGAGCCGCTGCGCGAGAACCCGTGGGACATCGTCGGCGGCGTCTCGGTCGTGGCGTTCCTCGTCGTGCTGAACATCATCGGCATTCAGGAGGCTGCCCGCTTGAACATCGTGCTGGCCGTCATCGACTTCGCGACCCAGCTGCTGCTGGTGTTGCTCGGGTTCGCATTGATCTTCGATCCGCACGTCGCCTTCTCGGCCAACATCCACTGGGGAGTGGCGCCGACGTGGAGCGCCTTCCTGCTTGCGGTGCCGATCGCGATGATCGCCTACACCGGCATCGAGACCGTCTCGAATCTCGCCGAGGAGGCGCGCGACCCGCCACGGGACATTCCACGCTCCATCACATGGGTCAACGTGGCCGTCTTCGCGATCTACCTGACTCTGCCGATGATCGCGCTTTCCGCTCTGCCGGTGCACAAGACCGCGGACGGCTACCAGACGCTGCTCGGGTTGCCTCCCGAGGACGGAGGCTTTCAGAACGATCCGGTTCTCGGCCTCGTCGAGAACCTCGGCTTGCACGGCCAGGTGCTCAGCGGAGCGAAGATCTACGTCGGGATCCTCGCCGCGACGATCCTTTTCATCGCGACGAACGCCGGCGTCATCGGCGCCTCGAGGATCACGTACGCGATGGCGAGCTACCGGCAGCTGCCCGAAGTCTTCCGCCGTCTGCACCCGAAGTTCAAGACGCCGTGGCTGTCACTCGTCGTCTTCGCGGGCGTTCTCTCGATCGCAGTTCTCTTGCCGGGGCAGACGAGCTTCCTCGGAAACATGTACGCCTTCGGCGCGATGCTCTCCTTCACGATCGCGCACTTCTCGGTGATCGCCCTCCGGGTGAAGGCTCGCGACGACGCGGAAGAGGGATTCAAAGCTCGGCCGAACCTGCGGTTCCGCGGCGTCGACTGGCCGCTCTTCGCGCTCTTTGGTGCCCTCGGGACGGCCGCGGCCTGGGTCGTCGTCGTGGTGCAGAAGACGGGGCCGCGCTGGGCCGGTCTTGCCTGGCTCGCGGTCGGGCTGGCCGGCTATGTCGTGTATCGGCGTCTCGTCTTGAAGCAACCGGTGACCGTGACGCTCCGGGCCCCCGTGATCATCGGGCCCGCGGTCGCGCTCGAATACCGCAACATCCTCGTCCCGGTGAAGCCGGGACGTCCCTCCGAGGAAGCGATCGACCTCGCGTGTCGCCTCGCGACCGAGCGCCGTGCGACGATC
This sequence comes from Actinomycetota bacterium, assembly GCA_046727655.1. Classification (GTDB taxonomy): domain Bacteria; phylum Actinomycetota; class Thermoleophilia; order Gaiellales; family Gaiellaceae; genus 3-1-20CM-4-69-9. The sequence goes on along the minus strand of JBKPDB010000003.1, from coordinate 30,414 downwards.
GCCGCCGTCAGCGTCGTCGTCGTGCCGCTGGAGCTGCCGCTCGACACTCGGCTGGAAGAGGAAGAGCGTCGCGCCGACGAGGCGCTCGACGCCGCCGCGGCGATCGCCGAGCTCTACGGTGTCGACCTGACGGAGCGTCTCGTCCGCGCCCGCCATGCCGGGCGTGCCATCGTCGACGACGCGGCGCGCCGGAACAGCGAGATCATCGTGATGGGCTCCCCGCGCGCCCTCGGGCGCCGAGCGGTCTTCAGCGACACCGTCGATTTCGTGCTGAAGCACGCACCCTGCAGGGTTATGGTCGCGGCCGGCCGCAAGGCTGCGTGAAGCTCTACCGCTACGGGCTTGTCCTTCTCGCCTTCGCATTCATCGGGATCGGCATCGCGCTGCTCGCCGTGACCGTCGCTCGCGGCGGCGGCGCATTCGGCTACGTGATCGGCGTCCTCTTCGTCGCGCTCGGCATCGGCCGGCTCTATCTGCTCCGCGCACGGCGCTAACCTCAGCCCGTGGCGCGCAAGCTGCCCCGGCTCGAGCGGGTGCTCGACGCTCCCGCCCTCTTCTCGATCGCCTACGGGGAGATTGCGTCGTCGATCTACTTCGCCCTCGGGATCATCGCGCTGCACGCGCTCGGCTTCACGCCGGCGGTGCTGCTCGCAACCGGCCTCCTCTTCCTGCTCGTCTCCCTCTCCTATGCAGAGGGAACCGCGGCGATCCGGGAGACAGGGGGAGCGGCGACGTTCGTCCGCATCGCCTTCAACGACCTGTGGGGATTCGTCACCGGCTGGGTGCTTTTCCTCGACTACCTGATCGTCATCGCGCTGTCGGCGCTGTTCCTGCCGCATTACGTGGCAGGCGCCTTCTTCACGAAGATCGACCGTCCGTGGGACGTCGTCGTCGGCTGCGGTGTGATCGCAGGCATCGCAGCGGTGCGGCTCGCCCATCGCACACGGCTGTACCGCTGGGCGCTCGTCGTCGCGCTGATCGACCTGGCCACCCAGCTGCTCCTGATCGGCCTCGGAATGGCGCTGCTGTTCTCGCCCGAGGCGCTCACGCAGGGAACGTCGCTCGGCGAGAACCCGACGTGGCACTCGATCGCGTTCGCGATTCCGCTCGCGATGCTTGCCTACACGGGCCTCGAGACCGTCTCGAACCTCGCGGAGGAGACCCGTCGGCCAGGACGCGACCTGCCTCGCAGCCTCTTCAGCGCGATCGGGCTCGTCGTTCTCCTGTACGTCGCCATCGCGGTCGTCGCGCTCTCGGCGTTCCCCGCCGAGAACGGGACATTGCTCGGCAGCAACTGGATCCGAGCGCCGCTCGTCGGCGTCGCCTCGGAGATCCGCAACCAGGTACCTGCCTTCATCGGCGATCCGCTGCAGGTCTTCGTAGGGCTTTCCGGCGCCCTAATCCTGCTCACCGCTGCGACCACGTCGATCTCGGGGTTCGGCCGGCTTGCGTACTCCCTCGGCGAGCACGGCCAGCTCCCGCGGAAGTTCGGGCTGTTGCGCCCGCGCACGCTCGTCTCACCGCAGTCGATCGTCGCGGCCGCGGCGATCTCCATCGCGCTGCTTGCCGGAACCGCAACGCTGGCGCACCCGGTGCTCTTCCTCGCCAGCCTCTTCAGCTTCGGGGTGCTCCTCGCCTTCACCGCTGCTCAGCTCGCGGTGGTCAAGCTCCGGTTCAGCGAGCCGGAGCGACGCCGGCCCTACCGCGTGCCGCTCACCGTCGCGGGCATCCCGCTCCCCTCGGTCGTCGGCGCGGCGCTGACGTTCGCGGTCTGGATCATCGCGATCGCGACACACGAGGGGGCGCGCTACGCGGGGCCTGCGTGGCTCGCGGTGGGCCTCGTCCTCTACGTCGTCGTGCGCAAGTCGCGCGGCGAGGGCTTGCGCGAGCGCGTGATCTCGGCGGACGAGCACCGCGGCCTCGCCGAGGCCGAGTTCTCCCGGATCCTCGTGCCGATGAAGCTCGGGGAGATCGGCGAGGAGATGGTCGCGACGGCGGTCAAGCTTGCGGAGGAGGCGGGAGCGTCGGTCGAGGCACTACACGTCATCCGCGTCCCGCTCGAGCTGCCGCTGGACGCCGAGCTCACCGACGAGGAGGTGCGAGCGGAGGCGTCGATCGCCGAGGCGAAGCTCCTCGGCGCCGACCACGGTGTCACCGTCGACGGGAAGACGCTCCGCGCGCGCTCGATCGGCCAGGCGATCGTGCAGGAGGCCGAGGCGAGCGACATCGACCTGATCGTCCTCGGCTCGTCCCCGCGCTGGCGCCGCCAGTCCCGCTTCTTCTCTCCGACGGTCGAGTACGTCCTCAAGAAGGCCCCGAGCGAGGTACTGATCGTCGCGTTCCCTCAGGGCGTTCTCGAAGGCGACGGCGCGCAGCGGTGACAGAGCGGGCGTCTAGACGGCCGCGCGGGCGAAGCCCGCACGGCCTCTGAGCGGCATCGCAAGCGACGCCACGGGCGTTCTCGAAGGGGACGGCGCGCAGCGGTGAAAGAGCGGGCGTCTAGACTAGACGGCCGCGCGGGCGAAGCCCGCACGGCCTCGAGCGGCATCGCAAGCGACGCCACGGGCGTTCTCGAAGGGGACGGCGCGCAGCGGTGACAGAGCGGGCGTCTAGACGGCCGCGCGGGCGAAGCCCGCACGGCCTCTGAGGGGCATCGCAAGCGACGCCACAGGGCGTTCTCGAAGGGGATGGGGCAGCCGACGCAGAGTTGACTGCCGAGCTAGGCTGACGGTGTGAAGCTCATCGTTATCGGCTGCGGCCGGGTGGGCTCGACGATCGCCAAGCGCTTTGCCGCCGACGGCTGGGATGTGACGGCGGTCGACGAGAAGGAGGCCGCCCTCAGCCGCCTCGGGGAAAACTGGACCGGCGGGTTCATCGTCGGCCACGGCATGGACGTATCCGTCCTGCGCGAGGCGGGCATCGAAGACGCCGATGCCGTCGTCGTCTCGACCGACGGCGACAACACGAACCTCGTGATTGGCCAGGTGGCGCAAAAGCGTTTCGGCATCGAGGGCACCGTCGTCCGCATCCTCGACCCGGCCCGCGCGGTCTTTTACCGCGAGCGCGGCCTTCGGACCATCTGCCCGACGTCGACCGCGATCGACGCTCTCACCGACGCGGTGCGGTCCGGCGTCGTCCCTGCCCCCCAGGAAGAGGTGCCGGCCTAGATATGTACGTTCTGATCGCAGGCGGCGGAAAGATGGGCGCGAACGTCATGCGGACGCTGCTCCGAAACGGGAAGGAGGCGACGCTCGTCGAGCAGGACCGGGAGCGGTTCGAGCGGCTCGAGGAGGAGTTCGAGCACCAGGCGATGAACGGCGACGCGACCGAGCTGTTCGTGCTCGAGAAGGCTGGAATCAAGCGCCCGCCCGATCTCGTCCTGGCTTTGACCGGTGACGACGAGGACAACATGGTGATCGCGCAGCTGGCGAGAGAGAAGTACGGCGTTCCAAAGGTGATCGCGCGTGTCAACGACCCGCGGAACCAGTCCCACTTCGATCTCCTCGGCATCTCGCCGACGGTTTGCGCAACGTCGAGCATCCTCGGGCTCGTTGAGCACGAGGTGCCCGAGCACGAGCTCATCCACCTGCTCGAGCTCCGCAAGGAGAATCTCGAGATCGTCGAGGTGCAGATCGACAAGGGCTCGCCGTGTGCCGGCCGAACGGTCGAGAAGCTGCGGCTGCCTGAGGGGTCGCGACTCATCTCCGTCATGCGTGACGGTCACGCGGAGATCGCCGTAGGGTCGACCGAGCTCCGCCCGGGCGACCAGGTGCTCGCGATCCTGCAGCCCGGCAAGGAAGACGAGCTCCGCAAGATCCTGCTGAAGAAGTAGTCCCGGCCGACAGGCCGCGTCAGTCGAGGACGACGTCGAGCTCGAGCGCGGACCCTTCGTATCTTCGCGCGGCAATCCGTCCCAGCTGCTGCAGCAGCGCGAGCGAGCGTGCGTTGTCGGCGGCCATCGTGGCGCGAAGCCGTTCGATCCCGAGCTGGCGGGCGCGCCTCGCGAGAATGCCCGCGAGCCGCGTTCCCAGCCGGCGGCCCTGCCAGTCGTCGGCGACGGCAAAGGCGACCTCCGCGACGGCGTGATCCTTGTCGTCACGCACGAGGTGTGCCTCACCCACGGCGCGCCCGGTCCGTGGATCGACGGCGACGAACGCCTCGTGGTCGACGTGGTCGATCGTCGTCAGAATCTCGAGGTCGCGCGGCGACAGAGCCGGCTTCGCGCCGACGAAGCGCTGGAAGCGCGAACGCTCGCTCATCCCGTCGAAGACCTCCTGCACGGCCGCCGCCTCGCCGTTGCCGAGCCTGCGAACGACGGCGCGGGCGCCGTCCCGGAGCACCACCGTCCGCTCGTCGCGCGGGATGAGCCAGTCGAGCTGCGTCCCGGGAATCACCATGCATCGAACATAGAGACACGCCTAGGGGCTAGGGAGTACGGCTCGCCGTACTCTTCTCGGGCGCTGCCTTCACCTAAGAAGTCGGTAAGACATCGGTCAAGGAGGGATCCGATGCGGCGGCCCGCGGGTAGCTTGCGGTGACGTGATCGCGCCGCTCCTGGCTGCTGCACTCCTCGTTCCTGCCGCCGTGGATCGAGGACAGCTGAGCTTGCAGCCCTTCGGTTCCCAACTGTCGGCCCTGACGAGTCTCGCCTCGACTCCGGCGGAGCCACGCCGCCTGTATGCCGTCGAGCAGGTCGGCCGCATCCGCTACTTCGTCAACGGGCGCCTCGGCGGGACGTTTCTCGACATCCGATCGCGCGTCCTGAGCGGCGGCGAGCAGGGTCTGCTGTCAGTCGCGTTCCACCCGGCGTACAAACGGAACCACCGCTTCTACGTGAACTACACCGACCGAAACGGCGACACGCGCGTCATCGAGTTCCGCTCCCGGAACGGTCGCGCGATCCTCTCGAGCGCGCGCCAGCTCCTGTTCGTGAAGCAGCCCTACGCCAATCACAACGGCGGCGAGCTCCAGTTCGATCGCAATGGCTTTCTCTACGTCGGCATGGGTGACGGGGGATCGGCAGGAGATCCGCAGAACAACGCGCAGCGGCTGAACGACCGGCTCGGCAAGCTCCTGCGGATCAACCCACTGCGTCACGGCGCGCGATGGCAGGTCGTCGGCCTCGGGCTACGCAACCCATGGCGGTTCTCGTTCGACCGCGCAAACGGCGATCTCTACATCGCGGACGTCGGCCAGGGGGCGTGGGAGGAGATCGACTATCGACCACGCGCGCAGATCGGCCGGCTCGCAAATTACGGCTGGCGCGCGTTCGAGGGTCGTGCACGGTACTCGAACACGGCCCTCGGCCCAGGCCAGCTGGTTGCACCGGTGGAGGTGTACAGCCACGGCGAGGGCTGCTCGGTCACCGGCGGCTACGTCTATCGCGGGCGGGCGATTCCGTCGGCGGTCGGTCGCTACTTCTACGGTGACTACTGCTCCGGCACCATTTGGAGCCTTCGCATCTCGGGCGGCCGTGCGACCGACGTGCGCCGAGAGCCCTTCACCGCCGACGGCCTCACGTCCTTCGGCGAGGACGTCGCCGCGAACCTCTACCTCGCGACCGAGAGCGGTCGCATCTTCAGGCTCGCCGGCTGATAAGCACCTCTAGCCTGTTCGGCGGCGCCGCACCGTCGGCGCCTGCTGGCCGAGTGCTGCGTACGCGAGCGTCTGCAGCGACTCGTTGAGCGTCGAGAGCTCTCGGGCGATTCGAAGCAGCTGGTCGTTCGTGTCGAGCCGGCGGTTCAACGTGTGCATCTCGGCGCAGAGGCGGTCGAGGCGCTCGAGCAGCGCGTCGAGCTGCCGGTCTGCGACTTCCTTCCGCTCCACGCCGCTCATGTTACGGCGAGGAGCTCGTCGCGTGTGAGCACGATTCGGGCGCCGTCACCGAGCCGTCGCAACAGCCGCTCGCGCGCCCCGGATCCCGCCTCGAGCGCCTCGACGCGGCGGTCTGCGCCCAGGTGCGACAGCGCGACCCGCGCGAGCTCTTCCGGCGCGTCCGTGAAGACGCCGATCCGAGCGCCGGCGGCTTGAAGCCGCCTCAGCGCGTTGCTGACGTCGGGATCTCGCCGGAAATAGACGGGCGCGCGCTCCTCGGCGAAACGTTCCAGCAGCGGGCGCCAGTTCGGCAACTGCTCGTCGAGCGCCGCGACGTCGACGCGAAAACGGCGATGTGCATCCTCGAGCCAGTCACGCCAGAGCGGCCCCGTGTCCCCCAGCGCGGCAAGATCGACCGCGATCGCCGTCAACGCTCGCGCACCCACAGCCAGACGAGCATGCCGATGGTGAGGCCGAGTGCGTCGATCGCAACGTCGACGGGAGACGCATGCCGGCCGCGGACGAAGTGCTGGTGGAGCTCGTCGCTCGCGGCGTACGCGATCCCCGTCGCGAGCGCGGCCGCCTCGCGCCGGAACGCGCGGTAGAGCAACGCGCCGAGGATCGCGTACTCCGTGATGTGCGCCGCCTTGCGCAGGATCGTGTCCCACGTTCCGAGCCCGGTCGACAAGCTCGGGACGGATGAGAACGCGAAGATGACGCCTGCCCAGAGGACGACCGGTAGCCAAACCGTAAGAACGCGTGACTTTGTCACCGGCGCTCGATGCTAGTCTCCGGCCGACAGAACCGGCGAGCGGCAAGGGAATCCGGTGCAAGTCCGGAACGGTCCCGCCGCTGTGAGGGGAGAAGCTCCCGCGCCACATGCCACTGGCCCATGGGCTGGGAAGGCGGCGAGGGAGGGCGCCCCGAGTCAGAAGACCTCCGCCGCCGGAGAGATCGAACCCCTCGCGGAAGGAGGATTCGTGCTCCACCGACTCTCTCTCGTCGTCGTGGCGCTCGCCGCCGCGCTGGTCGTCGTTCCCGCGGCGCTCGCCGTCAAGGTGCACGTCCGAGTCGAAGGCAAGGAGCGGACCATCTTCGGCTCGACGGCGCCGCTCGTCGACGTCACGTCGATGCGCGCCGATGCACTCCCGGAGAACGCACTCGACGCGCTCGAATCTGCGAGCGCGCTCGGCGAGTTCTACTACCACATCACGACCACGAGCTTCGGCCCGTACGTCGATCAGGTGGGACGCTTCCCCGCCGTGGGCCAGACGGGCTGGGTCTTCAAGGTGAACGGCGTCTCGCCTCCGGTCGGCGCCGACCAGGTGCAGCTCAAGGAAGGCGACAAGGTGTTGTGGTACTGGGCGCAGTTCGGCGTCGCCGGCGGGCCGAAGACGCTTGTGCTTTCCAAGATCGGAAAGCAGAACTGCTACCGCGTGCAGACACAAGATGACCAGGGCAACGTCTCGCCGGCGGTCGGTGCGGTGCTGCACGTCGGCAGGCGCACCGTCCGGGCGCAGGGCGCGACCCAGGCGGCGGTCGGCTGCGTCGGCCGCCACCGCGGCCTGCTCGTGCGCGCCACCCTGGTGGGGGCCGTGCGCTCGAATGCGATGCCGTGAGGCACTTGCTCTCGTCCTCGCCGTCGCTGCTCTCGCGGGTTGCGGCGGCGAGGACGGCGGTCAGGCGACGATCTGGGTCACGCGGGACCGCGGTGCGCAGGTCCTACTGCGGGAGAGCGTGCCGTCCGGCCTCACTGCCATGCAGGCCCTCGACCGCGTGGCGGACGTCCACACGCGCTACGGTGGCCGTTTCGTCGAGGCAATCAACGGCATCGAAGGATCCCTCGACGCGCAGCGCGACTGGTTCTACTTCATCAACGGCTACGAGGCCGACCGCAGCGCTGCCGAGTACAAGCTGCACGACGGCGACGTCGAGTGGTGGGACTTCCGGTCGTGGCGAACGCAGATGCGCGAGCCGCTCGTCGTCGGCGCGTTCCCCGAACCGTTCCTGCACGGCTACGGCGGCAAGACGCTGCCCGCGCGCGTGGTCTACCTGCAGCCGGATCAGCGCGCCGCTGCCGAGAAGGTGGCGAAGCTCCTCGGCGGCCGTGCGATCGGAACGTTCCCGCAGAGACGCAATGCGCAGATGAACGTGCTCGTGCTGGAACCTGCCCGCCCCGGCGACCGCCCGATGTTCCTCGTCGGCGAAGGCCGCGGGCCCTCGCCGGGCGGTCCGGTGTTTCTCCGGTTTCGTGGAGACCCCGCTCTGCTCTTGCGGCGGCCGCCGTTCGGCCGTTTTCGCTACGAGGTGGGCGGGTGAGACCCGTCGCTTCCGTCGCGCTCCTCGCCGCCCTCGCCGTTGCGGCCTTCCTGGTGGATCGTCTCGCGGTTCTCGCCCTCCTGACGCTCGTGCTCCTGGCCGTGTGTCTGCGCGCTCCGCGCGGCCGCCGGCGCATGTACCTGCTGGGGACGCTGATCTCCGCGGGTGGCGTCTTCGTCCTCACGCCGTTCTTCGAGACGCTGGGATCGCATCCGCTCTGGACCGGGCCGGTGGTCCCGGTCCTCGGCCAGCTCGACGTCACGCGGGAGGAGCTCGTGAGCGCCGCGGAGAACTCTCTGCGCCTGGCGTGCGTCGGGCTCGCGTTTGCCGCGTACGCGCTCCTGCTCGACCACGACCGCCTGCTGAGCGCGGCGCGCTTTGCCCGTCCCGCCGCGCTCGCGACTCGGCTTCTGCCGACGCTCGAACGTGACGCGACCGGGTTCGTGGAGGCGTTGCGGGGGCGTGGGGTGGAGGTGGCCGGCCTGCGCGGCCGCGCCGCCCTGCTGTCGCCGTTGCTTGCCAGCTCGCTCGAGCGCGGGCTCAATCTCGCGGAGGCGATGGAGGCACGGGGCTACGGGCGTCCGGGCCGCACGAGCGTCCCCGCGCCTTCGTGGCGGGTTCGCGACTGTGCGGCCGTCGTGCTGTCGGTCCTGATCGTCGTCGGTGGGATATGGCTCTAGCGCACGCCTGGGACGTGACCTTCACGTATCCGCAGGCGGGCGCGCCTGCACTCCGAGACGTCTCCGTGGAGATCGAGCCCGGGGAATTCGTGGCGGTGTTCGGCTCGTCCGGGTCCGGCAAGTCGACGCTGCTGCGTGCGCTCGCGGGCCTCGTGCCGCACTTCCACGGCGGTCGCTTCGAGGGTCGCATCGAGATCAGCGGCCGCGACACGCGGACCTCCCGGCCTGCGGAACTCGCCGGAACGGTGGCGACCGTCTTCCAGGATCCGGAGGAACAGGTGGTGCTCGGGCGCGTCGACCGCGAGGTTGCGTTCGGGCTCGAGAACCTCGGTGTCGCGGCGCGCGACATCCTGCCGCGCGCACGAGCTGCCCTGGCTGCGGTCGGCGCGGAGCACCTCGCGCAACGCAACGTGGCCGAGCTCTCCGGGGGCGAGCTGCAGCGGGTGTGCCTCGCGTCCGCGTTGGCCCTCCGCCCGCAGCTCCTGCTCCTCGACGAGCCGACGTCGCAGCTCGACCCCGCCGCGGCCGACGCGTTCCTCGAGCTCGTCGCCTCGCTCGACGTTGCGGTCGTGATCGCCGAGCAACGCCCTCGTCGGGTGCTCGAACACGCCGACCGGATCCTGTTCCTGGAGCAGGGGCGGGTGTTGCTCGATGCGTCCACGGCGGACGGCGAGGCGTGGTTGCGTGGGCAGCGTCCGAGCTGGCTCGGGCACGAGACGAACGGCTCGAGCGAAACCGGCGGGCGGCGCGTGTGTCGGTTCGACCGTGTGGGCTTCGCGTATCGGCCGGGTTTCCCGGTCCTCGACGGCGTCGATCTCGACCTGCGGCGCGGGGAGGTCGTGGCGCTCTCCGGTCCGAACGGCTCGGGAAAGACGACGATCGCGAAGCTGGCAGCGGGACTGCTCGTCCCCACTGCCGGCGAAGTCGTCCGGAGCGGACGGGCCGCGATGCTGTTGCAGGATCCCAGCCGCTACACGGTTCGCGAGCGCGTCGACGAAGAGGTCGCGCTCGGCGTACACGGCAACATGCGTCGCACCGCCTGGGCGCTCGAGACCGTCGGTCTCGGCGGCCGCGAGTCGCGCCACCCGCGAGACCTGTCGAGCGGCGAGCGCGAGCGCCTCGCCCTGGCGGCCGTGCTCGCGGTCGACCCGGACTTGCTCGTCCTCGACGAGCCCACGCGAGGAGTCGACCCGCCCCGGAAGCGGGAGCTCGCGTCGCTCCTCCGTGCCCAGGCGGACGGGCGCGCAACGCTCGTCGTGACGCACGACGAGGAGTTCGCGGATGCCTTTGCGGACCGGACGGTCACCCTCGGACGGGAGGCGGTCCTTGTCTAGGCGCGTACTGCTGGTCGCCGGAGCGGCGGCGTTCGCCGCGGCCTTCTGGAGCGCCTTCGACCGCTCGCACGAGGGCCTGTCGCTCTTGCTGCTGGCGTTCGCACTCCTCGGCGCAGGGTTCGCCTGGTTCGAACGCGGGCCCGACTCGTCCAAGCAGCTCGTTCTGATCGCGACGCTCGGGGCTGCGGCTGCCGCCGGGCGCGTGCTGTTCGCGCCGCTGCCGGGCGTACAGCCCGTGACGGTCATGGCGGTCGTCGCGGGAGCGACCCTCGGGGCGAGGAGTGGTTTCGCGGTCGGCGCGATCGCGGCGTTCGTGTCGAACTTCTTCCTCGGCCAGGGCTCATGGACGCCCTGGCAGATGCTCGGCTGGGGCATGTGCGGGGTCGCGGGTGCGCTCGCGGCATCCGCGCTTCGGCGTCGGCTCGCGCTCGCGGCGTTCTGCTTCGTCCTGGGACTCGCGTTCAGCGCCTTCATGGATGTGTGGACGTGGGTCTCGTTCTACGACCAGCACACCTGGCAGACGTTTGTCGCCGTGCACGGGCGTGGGCTTCCGTTCGACCTCGCGCACGCGCTCGGGAACGTGGTGATCGCGTTCGTCGCCGGGCCGGAGCTCAGGCGGTTACTCGACCGGTACCAGCGACAACTGCAGACGGAGGTCGTGTGGGCGTAGCCGCCCTCTTGGCCGCCGCGGCGATCGCCGCGAGCCCCGCGTCGTACGTCGAGTCGCACCAGCAGCCGGACGGCGGTTTCGCGGAGCCGGGTTCGCGTGCGGGCACCGGCCTCACCTCCTGGGCCGTGCTCGGCCTGCGCGCAGCAGGCCGCCCGATAGACAAGGGGTACGACTACCTCGTCGCGCACGAAGCGGACCTGCAGTCGGCCACGGACATCGCGCTCGCCGCGCTGGCGGAAGCATCGTCGTCAGGCGTCTCGGAAGGCCTACGCAACCGCCTCGACAGTCTTTCCCGGCCGGACGGACGCATCGGCCCGACTATCAACTCGACGGCTTGGGGAATCCTGGCGCACGCGCAGATCAGCCGCTCCTCGAAGCCAAAGGTGAGCTACCTCCTTCGCCGGCAGCGACCGGCAGGAGGATGGAGCTGGGCGGCCGGCGTGGCGCCCGACTCGAACGACACCGCCGCGGTCATCCAAGCGCTTCGCAGCCAGGGCGTCCGCGGACGGCCGATCACGCGCGGGGTGGCGTTCCTCCGGCGGCTGCAGAACCGTGACGGGGGCTTCGAGCTCACGGCGGGTCGCGGTTCCGATGCCCAGTCCACGGGGTGGGCGATCCAGGCGTTCGCGGCCGCGGGCGTGAAGCCGCCGGCGAGTGCCTTCAGGTACCTCGCGACGCTGCGGCGCGCGGACGGCAGCTACCGGTACTCCCGGAAGTACACGGCGACGCCCATGTGGGTCACGTCCCAGCTGTTGCCCGCGCTGGCCCGCAAACCCTTCCCGCTTCGGTAGCATCGGCGCCGGCGCGGGCGCGCCGCTCCATGAGGGCCTAGGCGACCACAGACACCGTTTCGTTCCGCCTTCCGAGGGAGGTCCTCTCTTGCAGCGCTCGAGCGGCACGCTTGCCGCGGCCAACATCACGAAGCACCATGCAGCGCAACTCGTCCTGAGCGGCGTCACGCTCGTCGTGCCACCGCGGAGCCGGATCGGCCTCGTCGGGCCGAACGGCGCCGGCAAGTCGACGCTGCTGCACATCCTGGCCGGGCTCGAGGAGCCGGATTCAGGGACGGTCCGGAGGGCTCCGCCGAGCCTGTCGGTCGGCTACCTGCCGCAGGAAGCGCCTACTGACGGACGCTCCGGCGGTCAGGCTGCGCGGCGGCGGCTCGGCGACTTCCTGCGCAGGCCGCTGGACGTCTTCCTGCTCGACGAGCCGACGAACGACTTGGACTTTGCGGGTCTCGACTGGTTGGAGCGAACGCTGGCAGGGCTGCCCGGTGCCGTGGTCATCGTGTCGCACGACCGCGACTTCCTCGACCGAACGGTCGAGCGCATTGTCGAGCTGGACGAGTGGACACACGGCGTGAAGGAGTACAGCGGGGGCTGGAGCGGCTACGAGCGGGCGCGGACAAGCGCGCTCCAGAGGCAGCGCGAGGCATACGAGCGTTACGAGGGGGAGAAGGCCCGGCTCGAGGAGCAGCGGCGGCGGATGCACCAGTGGGAGGAACGCGGCTACGGCCAGGGCCGCAAGAAGAAGAAGACGAAGGACGTCAAGAAGGCGTACGCCGGACGCATCGCGCGCCTGCCGAAGGCGGAGAAGCCGTATGAGCCCTGGAATCTCCGCCTGAACCTCGCGCCGCTGGAGCGGAGCGGCGACGTCGTGGTGCGACTCGAGCGAGCCGTCGTGACGCGCGGGTCGTTCCGGCTCGGCCCGATCGACCTCGCGCTCGGATGGGGCGAGCGGCTTGCGGTGCTCGGCCGGAACGGAAGCGGGAAGACCACGTTGCTCGACGCGCTCCTCGGTCGTCTGCCGCTCGAGGAAGGGGGCCGCTGGATCGGGCCGGGCGTCGTCCTCGGCGAGCTGAGCCAGCGCCGCGCCGAGCTCGCGGAGGGAACATTGCTGCCGGCGTTCACCCACGCATCCGGCCTGACGACAGAGGACGCGCGCACACTCCTGGCGAAGTTCGGGCTCGGTGCCGACGACATTCTCCGGGACGCGGGATCCCTTTCACCGGGAGAGCGCACCCGCGCGCTCGTCGCGCTCTTCGCTGCCCGTGGCGTGAACTGCCTGATCCTCGACGAGCCGACGAACCATCTCGACGTTCCTGCGATCGAGGAGCTTGAGCGCGCGCTCGATGCGTTCGAGGGAACGGTCGTGCTCGTCACGCACGACCGTTGCTTTCTCGACGGCTTCCGCGCTAGCCGGACGCTGGAGCTGTCACCAGGCCCGGCTCGGGCCGTTCGAGCCGCCCCTCGCTGACGAGCCGCTCGACGAAGCCGTCGTCGAAGAGCCAGCGCCAGCTGAACCACTTCCGCGCGATCTCCCGCTCGGGTGCGACGACCGCGGCCCGCACGCCTGCGACGACGAGGTTCTCGAGGCCGCCGTTCGGAGACGGCTCGGGGTATGCGTGGTCGTAGCGCAGAAGCTCGCTCGTGTGCGTGTGCCCACCGTCCGGGAGGTCGACGCGGAGGCTGCGGCTGACGACGGCGCCGCAGCGCTCGAGCGGGTACCGCAGCGACTTCAGCTCCTTCGGCTTCAGCTCGAGCTCCGTCTGCAGGTCTTCGAGCGTCGACGGCCCGGCAGCGGCGAGATGGGCGAGCAGCGGCGCCCAGTCGTCGTGCTGCTCCATCCGTGCCAGCTCGGCGCGGCAAAGCGGGTCGACGAGCGCGAGCGTCTCGTCTGTGAAGAGAATCGACTTCCCGTTGTGCACGCGCAGCTCGTGCACGTCCGGGCGCTCCGCGAGCTCGAAGTACCACGGGTACTTGGTTGCCGGCCACGAGCCGAAGCCGGGGCTGCCGGGCGCGTACGGATCCTCGTGGCACGCCTCGAAGAAGCTCGGCAATGCGCAGTCGGAAGTCCGCGTGAGGAGGCCGCGGTCTTCGAGGAATGCGAACGCGTCCTCCTCCGACTCGAGGGCGCGGTCGGGCGTGAGCCGGCAGAGGAAATCCCGCTGCTCCTGGGCGACCACGGTTGGGCCGTATCTTCGCAGGCTCTTCGTGCGTTTTCCCTGCAGACACGGGGGTTCGCCCTGTCCACCGAAAGGAGAGCACGAAATGGGTATGGGAGTCAGTCTTCTGCTAGTTGCGGCCGGCGCGATCCTCGTCTGGGCGGTCAACGCCACCGTCAGCGGGGTCGAGCTGACGACGATCGGCTGGATCCTTCTGATCGTCGGTGCAGTCGGCGCGCTTCTCTCGCTCATCTTCTGGTCGAGCTGGGGCGGGTTCGGCGGCCCAGCGCCAGACGACGGGCGTCGCCGCCGCGTCGTCCGCGAGGACTACTAGATCAGCGGCATCTGTTGAACTGGAGCCCCGCCTCGGCGGGGCTCTTTTCGTCACGGGATCCCGATTCGGCCGAGCGGCCAGTACGTCAGGAACACCTTCCCGATGATGTTGTCGCGCGGAACGAGGCCCCACACGCGCGAGTCGCAGGAGCGGACGCGGTTGTCGCCCTCCATCAGGTACATCCCCTTCGGGATACGACGCATCGTGCCGCGCGGTGGGATGTCGAGCAGTGTCTTCGTCCCGTGGTCGCGGCGGCCGGCCTGGACGTAGGGCTCCGACAGGCGGCGCCCGTTGATGTACGTGTAGCCGTTTCGCTCCGACCAGACATCCCCAGGGAGCCCGATGATCCGCTTCACGTACACGCCGCTGACGCACGCGCGCGCTGCGGCAGGCGGGGCGTTGAAGACGACGATCTCGCCGCGTTTCGGGTCGCGGAAGTGGTAGATGAAGCGGTTGGCGAGGACGCGGTCCGAGCTCGAGCCTTCGCAGTACGGCTCGGGCCTTGCGCAGTGCAGTGCCGGCTCCATCGAGGGCGAGGGGATCCGGTACGGGTTCACGACCCAGGCCTTTACGGCCAGGACGACCAGGACGGCACCGACAATCGTCACGACCCAGTCGAGGACGACACGCGTCCGGTGCGAAATGTTCGGGAAGAGTCGGTCGATCGGGCCGCGCAACGCGCGGCTACGCGAGCGCAGGGACGAGCTCGCGGCCGATCAGGGCGACGGTGTCGAGGTCCTCGTGCGCGAGGTGCTGCAGCATCACCCGTTCGTAGCCCAGGTCTTCGATCTCGTGCAACCGTGCGACGACTTGCTCGACGGTGCCGACGGGACCACGCTCGCCGTAGCGCTCGAGCACGTGGTTCGGGTCGCGTCCGAAGCGAGCACCGACGCGTCGCGCCGAATCCTGGAGCTCGCGCTCGTCGCGGCCGACGACGCAAGGGGCCATCAGGGAGTACCTCAGCGTCGCCGGATCGCGCCCGGCGCGCTCGCACGCCTCGTCGAGCACCTGCTTCCGGGCCGCGATCTCCTCCATCGTCGCGAAGAAGGTGTTGTACTCGTCCGCGAATCGGACGGCGGGCTCGACCGTGCCCGGCTTCGCGCTTCCGCCCACGAGGATCGGGAGGTCTGGGCGGCCGAGGCCCGGCGCATCGCTGAGGTGGTAGCGCTCCCCATCGTGGTCGACGCGGTCGTCGCGCAGCAGCGCGTGGACGATCCCCAGCTGTTCGGCGAAGAGAGCGACACGATCGCGTGCGGAGCCGAACTCGAAGCCGTACGCCTCGTGCTCGCGTTGCATCCAGCCCGCTCCGATTCCGAGCGTGATGCGGCCGCCCGAGATCTCGTCCGCCGTCGCGGCCGCTCGTGCAAGGACGGATGGATGTCGGAACGTGGCCGGAGAGACGAGCGTCCCGAGCTGGAGCATCGACGTCCGCGCCGCTAGGCCGGCGATCGTCGCCCAGGCGTCGAGCACGTGGCGGCTCTCATCGAAGCCGGAGAGGTAGTGATCCGACCGGAAGAGGGCTTCGACGCCGTGCTCCTCGCAGGCTGACGCGAGCGCGACCCACTGCTCCCAGGTCACACCCTCTTGCCCTTCGATCATGAGGGCGAGGCGCACGAGGCGGAAGCCTATTCGTGCCGGGAAGGGTCGTGCCTGTGGAAGAAGCGTCACACTTGACCCGAACGACGCGTCCGCGCGGCAAGACGACGGCTAGTAGTACCTCCGCCGCGAATGGCGGCTGTGCCGCCGTTCGCCCAAGCCGCTCTCCTTCAGCGGAGGATCCGTGCGAAGTCATCATGAGCCGGCGCAGCCGGGTCGGACTTCGCACGGCAGGCTAGCATCGGCCCATGGCCGTCGCCTCACCCGAGCACTACCTTGCCGACCTGAATCCGGCTCAGCGCGAGGCGGTGCTCGCGACGGAGGGACCGCTGCTCGTGATCGCCGGGGCGGGGTCCGGCAAGACCCGCGTCCTCACGTACCGCGTCGCGCACCTCATCAACGCAGTCGGTGCGAAGCCGAACGAGATCCTCGCGATCACCTTCACGAACAAGGCCGCCGGCGAGATGCGAGAGCGTCTCCAGAACCTCCTTGGACAAAGCGGCCGCGGCCTGTGGATCCTGACCTTCCACTCCGCCTGCGGGCGGATCCTGCGCCGCGAGGCGCAGCGGCTCGGCTACCGCTCGAACTTCACGATCTACGACCAGGCCGACCAGATCCGGCTCGTGAAGCAGTGCCTGGAGGAGCTCGAGCGCGACCCGAAACGCTTCACGCCGCGCGGCATCCACAACCAGATCTCCCACGCGAAGAACCGGCTTATCCACCCGAACGTCTACGCCGACCAGGTCCAATCGTTCTAC
Organism: Actinomycetota bacterium; assembly: GCA_046727655.1. Lineage (GTDB taxonomy): Bacteria > Actinomycetota > Thermoleophilia > Gaiellales > Gaiellaceae > 3-1-20CM-4-69-9. Next base: position 13,965 of record JBKPDB010000003.1, on the reverse strand, counting down.
GACCAGACGGTCGCGGATGTGTACCAGCTCTATCAGCGTCGGCTGTTCGCCTCGAACGCCGTCGATTTCGACGACCTGCTGATGCTGACCGTCGACGTGCTCGAGCGTTTCGTCGAAGCCCGCGAGAAGTGGCAGAAGGCTTTCCGTTACGTCCTCGTCGACGAGTACCAGGATACGAACCACGCGCAGTACCGCCTGCTGCAGCTACTGGCTGAAACGGACAAGAACGTTTGTGCCGTGGGCGATCCGGACCAGTCCATCTATGCCTTCCGCGGAGCCGACATCAACAACATCCTCGACTTCGAGCGCGACTTTCCCGGGACGCGCACGATCGCGCTCGAGCAGAACTACCGCTCGACGAACTCGATCCTCGACGCGGCCAACCACGTCATCACGAACAATCGCGAACGCAAGCCGAAGGAGCTCTGGTCGGAGCTCGGCGACGGCGAGCCTGTGCGCGTGATCGAGACGGAGGACGAGCACGCCGAGGCGCGCTTCGTCGCCGCGGGCATCGCAGGGCTCGTCGAGGAGGGCTTCTCGGGCGACGAGATCGGCGTCTTCTACCGGACAAACGCCCAGTCGCGGGTGCTCGAGGACGTGCTCGTCCGCCAGGGCGTGGCCTACCAGGTGATCGGCGGCCCGCGCTTCTACGAGCGCGCGGAGATCAAGGACGCGATGGCGTATCTCCAGGTGATCGACAATCCCTACGACGCCGTGTCGCTGACACGGATCGCAAACAGGCCACGCCGCGGCATCGGCGACGCGAGCCTGGCGCGCTTGCAGACCTGGGGCGACGCGCAGGGACGCTCTCTCTGGGAGGCGACGGAGTTCGCCGAGGAGGCAGGCGTCGGAGCGGCGCCGCTCCGCGCCGTGCAGCAGTTCCGCACGCTGATCCAGTCGCTGCAGGCCGGCGCGCTCGAGCTTCCGGTCACCGAGCTCGTCGAGCGGACGCTCGAGCGCAGCGGCTATCTCGAGGCGCTCGAGGCGGAGCGGACGGTCGAGGCGCAGGGCCGCATCGAGAACCTGCAGGAGCTCGTCGGCGTCGCGCGCGAGTACCAGGAGACCGCAGAGGAGCCCTCGCTCTCGCACTTCCTCCAGGAGATCTCGCTGTACTCCGATCAGGACGCTATCCGAGGGGAGGAGAGCCTCGTCACGTTGATGACCCTGCACAACGCGAAAGGGCTCGAGTTCCGCGCCGTCTACCTGATCGGGATGGAAGAAGGCATCTTCCCCCACGCGCGCTCGATCGAGGAACAGGGGATCGAGGAGGAGCGCCGCCTCTGCTACGTCGGGATGACACGCGCCAAGGAGCAGCTGATCCTCGCTCATGCGTCATCGCGGTCCCTGTGGGGCGCGCGCGGCTACAACCTGCCCTCGCGGTTCCTCGACGAGCTCCCCGCGAGTGTCGAGCGCGAGCGTCTACGCCCGGCTTCGTGGTCCTCGTACGGCAGCGCCGGCATCGCGCCGCGCGTGGACGTCCCGACCCTCTCGACCGGCGACTCGGTCCGCCACAGCACGCTAGGTGAAGGCGTCGTCATCCAGATCGAGTCCGGCGGGGTCGTCGCCGTGCGGTTCGCCGACGGCGAGGAGCGCAGGCTGATGCTCGACTACGCCCCTCTAGAGCGCATCTCGTAGGTCGGCGCGTGGCCGCCGAGATCCGACACCCTTCGGAGGACGAGTGGCGCGCGGCGATGACGGCGGGCTCGGCTTCGTTCGGCGAAGCGCTCGAGGACGCCGACTACGAGCGGTACAGCAAGACGCTCGTGCGCGAGCGGTTCTACACGGCGTACGACGGCACGACGCCTGTTGCGACCGCAGCCGACTATCCGTTTCGCCTGACGGTGCCGGGAGGCGAGCTCGAGGCCGGCGGCGTCACCTGGGTCGGCGTCGTTCCTACGCACCGCCGCCGAGGGATCCTCACGCAGATGATGCGACGGCAGCTCGACGACCTCCACGAGCGCGGTGAACCGCTCGCAGTCCTCTGGGCATCCGAGGCGGCGATCTACGGGCGGTTCGGCTACGGCATCTCGGCGCCGACCGTGCAGATGGACGCACCTCGCGCGCAGTTCGCGTTTCGCAACGATCCCGGTCCGCGCGGCACCGCCAGGCTCGTCGATCCGGCCGAGGCGAAGACGCTGTGTGCTCAGGCGTACGAGAGCGTCCGTCCGAGGATCCCCGGATTCGTCGGGCGCAGCGACGACTGGTGGGAGTCGTACCGCCTGGCGGACCCCGAGCAGTGGCGGCGCGGGTCCGGCCCGAAGTTCATCGCCGTGATCGAGTTCGACGGCGAGCCCGTCGCCTACGCGATCTACCGGATCAAGCAGGACTGGCACGAGGGCTTCTCGCGAAGTGAGCTCAAGCTCGTCGAGGCACTTGCGACGACACCCGCGGCCGAACGCGAGCTGTGGAGATTCGTCTTCGGCATCGACCTGATCGCACGTGTCCAGGGCCGTCACGACCCAGGGTCGCCGCTCTTCCTGATGGTCGTCGACCCGCGCAGCCTGCAGCTCCGCTTGTCGGAAGGACTGTGGCTGCGGTTGGTCGACGTCGGCGCCGCTTTCTCGGGACGGTCGTACGCGACGGACGACTCCGTCGTCCTCGAGGTGCGCGACGAGTTCTGTCCGTGGAACGCGGGACAGTGGCGCCTCGCCGGGGGTGTGGCGGAGCGAACGGATGCCGACGCCGAGCTCGAGCTCGACGTCGCGGATCTGGCGTCGGCGTACCTCGGCGCGTTCGACTTCGAGCACCTCGCGGCTGCGGAACGCGTGCGAGAGCACGCACCGGGCGCCCTCGCACGCGCATCGGCGCTCTTCCGCACGCCGCGAGTCCCGTATTGCCCGGAGGACTTCTGATGGCGTTCGACGTCCGCTCGACTCGCGATCTGGACGAATTCACGGCTGCCCTCTTCGCCATCGGCCAGTACTTCGCGATGGTGCCGACGGAGGAGCGCGTGCAGCGCTTCATCGATCAGATCGGTCTCGAGCGTATGCACGCGGCGTGGTCCGACGGAACGGTCGTCGGCGGCGCGGGGGCGTTCACTTTCAACCTGTCTGTTCCGGGCGGTGACCTACCGACGGCAGGCGTGACCGTCGTCGGCGTCTACCCGACGCACCGGCGAAGGGGTGTGCTGCGCGCGCTGATGCGTGCCCAACTCGACGATGCGCACGAACGCGGCGAGCCGCTCGCCGCTCTCTGGGCATCCGAGGAGACGATTTACGGGCGCTTCGGCTACGGGTTGGCGTCCTTCTGCGGCGAGATCTCCCTGCCGCGCGAGTACGCCTCCTTCACACAAGCGGTCGAGCCCAGGGAACGCTCCGCTTCCTGCAGCCCGAGGACGTCCTCGAGACGATCCCGCCCGTTTTCGAGCGCGTCCGCGCGCAGTTGCCCGGGATGTTCTCGCGTAACGAGCTCTGGTGGAAGAACCGCGAGGCCGACGACCCCGAGGAGCGGCGCGAGGGAGCGGGGCCGAAGCGCTGGGTCGCCTACGAGCGCGACGGCGCGGTCGAGGGTTACGCGGTCTACCGTCACAGGCCCGGGTTCGAGCAGGGAACGACCACTGCAGAGCTGCGCGTGCTCGAGGCGCTCGGAGCGACGCCGGCGGCGCTCCGCGACCTCTGGGGTTACCTGCTCGCGATCGACTGGTTCGCCACCATCAAGTCGTACCTGATGCCGCCGGATCATCCGCTGTTCCTGCTGCTCGCAACGCCGCGGCGCGCGCGCTATCGGATGGGCGACGCTCTCTGGGTGCGTCTCGTCGACCTCGGCCCGGCGCTTTCCGGCCGGAAGTACTCGGCCGAGGGCTCGATCGTGTTCGAGGTCGCGGACGACTTCTGCCCGTGGAACGAAGGCCGTTGGAAGCTCGCAGACGGAGCGGCGGCGCGTACGAGCGAGGAGCCCGACCTCAAGCTTCCCGTCCAGTCCCTCGGGTCGGCGTTCCTCGGCGGCGTCTCTTTCGCCGCGTTGGCCCGCGCCGGCCGAGTCGAAGAGCTCCGAGACGGCGCGGTGCGTCGAGCCGATGCGCTCTTCCGCTGGGATCGCCACCCTGGTGCCCGGAGATCTTCTGAGCTGAGAGACGTGCTACGGTGCCCGCCGCATGAGACGGGGGCTCTGCGTCTGCGCCGCGCTTGCGGCGCTTGTGTTTCCGGTTGTTGCCGAAGCCCACACCGACGCGGGGTGGCAGCTGTCCCTTAGCGAGCCGGCTGAGGGGACGATCACGTCACCCTTCGGTCGCGACGACTATCGCCGGCATCCCGGTCTCGACATCGGGATCCTGAGCTCCCTCGACGTTCGTGCGGCGGCGGTAGGCGTCGTCACGCGTGTCGGCTACGCGGTCGGCTTCGACGGCTACGGCAACATCGTGCTGGTCCAGCACCGCGACGGCTTCGCGACACTCTATGCGCACCTCTCCCGAGTCCTCGCGCATGTCGGGCAACAGGTGTGGAGCGGCGAGCAAATCGGGGTAGCCGGCTGCACCGGCTCGTGCACGGGCACCCATCTGCACTTCGAGCTGCGCTATCGCAACGTCGCGATGGATCCGTCGCTGCTCTTCGCGGACTGAGTCCGTCTCTGAAGACACTGGAGAGCGAGACGAGGAGCCCGTGAAACGCTGGGCTAGAATGCGCCCCGAGGGCGGTTAGCTCAGTTGGGAGAGCACCAGCTCGACAAGCTGGGGGTCACTGGTTCGAGCCCAGTACCGCCCATTCACGAAGCCCCCGCTAGGCGGGGGTTTTCGTTTTCAGAGTCGAAAACGCTTCCCGGTCCGTGGGCGCAAAATGGGCACAGCCACCCTGAACTCTCGCCAGCCTCACAACGCGCTCCGAGCTACGCTCTGCGTGAACCCTGCGCATCTGAAGCTCGGCCACCGAAGAGACACGCGCAAGATGATCGAGACTGGACGCGACAAGTTCCGCGAGAACTTGCCGACGCGCGCCGCCGATTACCTCTCGCAACGCCAGCGCGCCGAGCCGTGAGAGCGCTGTTCGTGACGCGCTGGTGGTGCAAAGTGGACGACGAGACTGAAGCGCGCGAGATCGCCGAAGAGATCGACAGAGCGTTCGTCGCGACCATCGCGCGCGTGCTCAACGAAGAGGGGGTCGAAGCGGAAGCCGTGTCGCGTCTGCTCGGCCTCGCCGAAACAACGTGGACGATCGACGAATGAGCTTCGACATCATTCCGACGCCGGGGCTGCTGCGCCCGCTCGTTGAGATCGTCTGAGTCGCCCGTCGAGGACCGGCTCGTGGAGCTGGAGCGAAGCCTTTGACGGCAAGCGGGCGAAAGAGTGGCTGATGCTCGAGGAGACGGCAGAGCGCCTGAGCTGCTCTCTATGACTTCGCGCTGCAAGCGCTGCCTCGCGGCGAGCGACGCGCGCGGGTGCCAGCGCCGCTCCGAACAACGCGAGGAGCCGTCCCGCCCTTTCGATGGATCAGTCTCTCCGACATCGCCCGATCCTTCCCCCGTGACGTCGTAAGGACGATCGTGGTTCGAGCCAGTAACACGTGACCAGTTCGTCGGCTTAGCGCGTCAGAATGACTCGCTCTTGCCCTCAGATCGCGGCCCTACGGCTCAACGGAGGCGGTCTATGATCGGGCGCGTGGACGAGTTCGTCCCGCGCGACTTCGACGTGCCTCGCGGGCTCGAGACGCCGCAGTTCGTGCTCGAGCCGCTCGGGCCTGAACACAACGAGCAGGACTACGACGCCTGGACGTCGTCGATGGAGCACATCGGGGCGACGCCCGGTTGGGGCGACGGCCGCTGGCCGCGAGAGATGACGCCGGACGAGAACCGGGCGGACCTGCAGCGCCATGCCGACGACTTCCGCAACCGGACGGGGTTCACGTACACGGTGCTCGATCCGGCGAATCGCGACGTGATCGGGTGCGTCTACATCTATCCGCTGCCCGACAGCGACGACGACGCCCGTGCGCTCTCTTGGGTACGGGCGAGCCATGCGGAACTGGACGTCCCCCTCTGGCACGCCGTCAGCGACTGGCTCGCGTCCGACTGGCCGTTCGGCAGCGTCGAGTACGCGCCGCGCGCCTAGCAGCGTGCGCCGACGCGTGCACGAAAGTCGGCGCAAACGTCGCTCGTAGCGACCCTATGCTGCTTGGAATGAACTCTCGGGCCGTCCGGTCACTCATCGCTATCGCCTCGCTCCTCGAGGCCCTCGCGGCTGCCGCGTTCGCTATCGCTGTTTTCTCTAGCCCGCTCCCGCGTCAGGTCGTCGACTATGAGGGCGGCACTCAGACCGAAATCTTCGATCGCGTAACGTCCTTGGACTGGTCGTCGGACCGCGGGATGCTGATCGCCGCCATTCTCTTCGCTTCGCTGGGCGTTGTGGCGTACATCGCCGCTGCCCAATCGCGCTGAGTAGGGAGGATCAAAAGGGCAGAACGGTCGCGTCGGATGAGCGCACGCTCGCCCAAGCCTTTAGTGCCTATGCCGGGGCGGCAGCGAAGAAGTCGATAAGGAGTTGGTTGACGCGTTCAGCCTCGTCGTGATGCACCCAGTGCGACGCGTCGGCCAGGCGTTCCACGCGGTCGAGGTTGGGCACGTCTTCGTGGTCGGGCTCGGCGAGTTCGGAGCCGAGGTAGGAATCGCGCTCCCCCCAGATGACCAGTGTCGGCGCCGAGATCGGGCGAAGCTTTGCTGCGGCTTGCTTCTGGGACTGTCTTACCGAGGCGCGGTAGTAGTTGATCATCCCGGCTGCTGCCCCTGGCTGCGACCACGCCTCGACGTAGCGTTCGATTTCTTGCGGCGTGTAAGGCGGGTTCGCGTCATGCAGGAAGTGTCGGAAGAAGTGCCAGTCTCTGGCGTGCACCACGTTCTCGGGCAGTCCCGGGACCGCAAAGAAGAAGAAGTACCAGGACTTCCGGAGCTGGTTCGGGTTGTGCAGTCCCTCCTGGAGCTGCCGCGGATGGGCCGCGTTGAGGATCGCGAGTCGGTCGACCACGTCGGGGTGGTTCATCGCGGTGGTCCAGGCGATGCTTCCGCCCCAGTCGTGACCGACCAGCAGCGCGGACTCGGCACCGAGTTCTCCGATGAGGCCGCGGATGTCGGCGGCGAGCAGGTCGACGGCGTAGGCCTCGAAGCCCTCTGGCTTCGATGACAGGTTGTAGCCACGCGTGTCGGGGGCGACCACCCGGAAACCCGCCGCCACGAGCGGCTCGATCTGTAGCCGCCAACCGAACCAGAACTCCGGGAAGCCGTGCAGCAGAACGATCAGTGGCCCGTTACCGGCCTCGACGTAATGCAAGCTCTGGTCGCCGACCTGGGCATAACCCTCCCGAAGCTCGGTCCCGACGTCAGGGAGCAGGCTGGTGGTCGTCATGAGGACCTCCGTGGGTAGGGGACTTGGGCGCGAGACTATGCCTGCCGGTCTGGACAAGCAAGAAGGTCACAGGCCGGCGCGACACAATCGCCCAAGACGGTCAGGTGCTTTTCGCGGCCGGTGACACGATCCCGCTCGGCCCGTGCACGAGATACGCGAGCCGCTATTCACCGTCCGCGAGGCGGCCATGTCGCTGTCGAAGGCTCGCGGTTGTTCTAATCATCCGGGCGTCGGATGGGATTTAGCCGTCCGCAGCGCTTGCAGCGCAGGATGTACGGATGCCCCGGACCGTTTTGGAAGGCGTGACCGACGAGCCACGCGGTGGCGCGCGATCTGCAGTAGGCGCTCCGGGTCGAGCGTCCAGGCGTGCACGAAGGGCATCGGTTCGGGCTGCACGCCGGCGAGGAGCTTCCCGTCCGGGCTGAAGGCCTGCGCCGCCACCCCGCATGGCCCTCCTCTTCCACGCGTCATCTTCCCGTGGGTGCGTGAGCGCTTCCCCGGGGCTCGAATTGCGCACAATCACCGTTGCTCAACGTCGTTTATGGACGTACACTCCCGGGCGGTGCGCCGACCCAAGCTCTCGTGGTCGGGCGAGCGTGACGGGGTTGTATACGGATAGGAAGGAGCGGGAAGCGAGGAGGATGACTGCCTCTTATAGCGAGGTCCCGGTCCCGGTCGCGATCATCGGCGCTGGGCCGTACGGCTTGTCCATCGCCGCTCATCTCCGAGGCCGCGGCATCCGAGCGCGGGTGTTCGGTGAGCCTATGGGCGTCTGGCGCCATCACATGCCCGAGGGGATGTTCCTCAAGTCGGAGCCGAGGGCGTCCAGCATTTCGGCCCCGGCGCCGGGCTTCACCCTCGGCGACTTCTGCGAGGAGATCGGGTTGCGCCCGCTCCACGACGGGGAACCGGTTCCGATCGATCTGTTCATTCGCTATGGGCTGTGGTTCCAGGAGCACCTGGTGGAGTCGGCCGAGCGGCTGAGCGTGCGCCGCGTCGCGAGCAGCAACGGTACGTTCGATCTGCTACTCGATTCCGGAGAGGAGCTGCAGGCGAGCGCGGTGGTCGTTGCGAGCGGTCAGGTCGATTTCGCCTATGTTCCGCCTGAGCTGAGCGCACTTGTCCCGGAAGGGCCTTCGGCAGCGGGCCGAGTCTCGCACACGTCCCAGCACCGGCATTTCTCGTCGTTCACGGGGCGAGAGGTGGCAATCGTAGGCGGTGGTCAGTCGGCACTCGAGAGCGCCGCCCTCCTTCACGAGACGGGAGCTCGCGTGCACGTGCTCGTGCGGCGGTCTCGGCTTCTGTGGGCAAATCCACCGCTTGAGGCAGCCGACGGATGGCCAGAACGACTGTTGAAGCCGCCCTCGCCGCTGGGTCCGGGATGGTCGCATTACACGCTCAGCCGTGCCCCCGGATTCGTCCGGTGGCTGCCTCCACAGTCCCGGCTTCTTCTCGTGCGGAAGGTCCTCGGCCCGGCGGGCGCCTGGTGGCTACGCGATCGCGTGGTCGGTGAGGTGGATCTCCGCGTCGGCGGGCGAATCGAAGCGGCTTCTGTCAGCGATGGCCGGGTGACGTTGCGATGGCGCGGTCTCAACTCTGAGATGGCCGAGCTCGCGGTCGACCATGTGCTCGCCGCGACGGGCTACCGCGTAAACCTAGAGGCAAACGACTTTCTCGACCCAGACTTGGTCGGCCGGCTGAAGCGCGTTGCTGGTTCCCCTCGGCTCTCGGCGTCGTTCGAGTCGTCCGCGCCGGGGCTGTTCTTCACGGGCCTGTCGGCAGCGGCCACCTTCGGCCCCCTGCTTCGTTTCGTCTGCGGCACCCCCTTCGCAGCCCATCGGATCACGGACGCGCTTGACGAACGGACGAGGCGTCGCGGCAGTACGCCCTGAGGCGGGCGCCTGCGCCGACCTCTCATGGTCCGACCGATTGCGGTTCCAGTGAAGCGGATCGCCATCGCGAGGAACGGCAAAGGATCGTCGAGCGCAATCCAGGCGAACGCGGTCTTCCCCTTTTGAGGTAACGCGATTGGTTCCGCCGACCGCCGCCTGGAGAACATCGCCGCTGCGTAGAGATTCTCCACGACCAGACCGCGCCCTTCGATCTGGCGGCCGGACGGCACGTGGCGCCCCGTCAGACCGAGATGGAGCGCTCGGACAACATCGATCCCGGCTTCCGTCTGGAAGAGATGAAACTGGGCGCCCACTCGGGGGTTGAAATCCAGCAGCCTGTAACGACCGTCACGCCGGTCGAACCGCCAGTCGAGATCGGCGATGCCCTGATAGCCGATCTGCCGGCAGAAGTTCGTCGACAGCTCGGCGACGTGCTCGTTGGAGACGGAGCGACCATGGACCGTCACCCCAGCATCCGGTGGCCAGGAACGGAGCTTTATGCCAGTGAACGCCGTCAGGCACGTCGAGTGCGCGTCGAAATAGCCGTGGAAGATCCAATCCTCAGCCGTGTCGCGCGGAAGGTACTCCTGGAACATGAGGCTCGGAGATTCGGGCCATTCTTGGGCGAGCAACATGAGCTCTTCTGGGGTGCTGACGAAGGTAGTGCTCGGGACCGCGGGTGCCCGAAGTCGCACCCACGGTTCGACGTTCTTGAGGACGACGGGAAACGCCCCGCGCTCTGCGTAGGCGACAACTTCGTCGTTCGACGACGGAAAAACGGCATCAGGCGTCGAGACCCCGACTTTCTTGCAGAGCTCGTAGAGCCCTCGCTTGCTCGCGAGGGCCCTCGGCAGCCACGAGGGCACTCGTGGGGCCACGAAATCGCCCGTGGTCGAATGCTCCGCAAGCAGTACGGCAGCCTCGTCGTCGGTGGCGAGGACAATGGGAGGGCGGTCGAACTGAGCCGTGACGGCGCGCAGCCCATGGATCAGCTCGCCCTCCTCCTCGAATCCGGTAGTTCGCCACACGAAGTGCCCTCGCAAGTAGCGGCTGAGAGCGGTCGGCTCAAAGTGGTCCTCCGTGATGGCATACACGGGCACGCCCACCCGACCCAGCGTTCTAGCCGCGTGTACCGCGCCATGGTGAAGCGGGTAGTGGCCGATCTTGACGAGGAGTACGGGAACAGAGCGATCAAACCCCACGACAGATCGTGTCACTGTCTCTCCAGGCCGAACGTACGGGCACCCGGTGACGACCCGCAGCGTGTCGACTGCGAGGGCCACCCCTGAAGGCCTCGATTCCCGTTCCGTCGCATCCTTCAGGACATTCCTGACGATGCCATGCCATTCATGCCTGCTCTTCGGTCCCGAAACTATTGGTCAGATGATCGCTTGTCTAGCCCGAGAGTTGCTCTCAGGCGTCCGCGGCCGTGATTTACCGTCGCACAACCAAGGCTCGCCCGGCCGCGCGGCCTCAGCTGCTGGATCGGATTCGGCGTCGAGAACTACCCGTTCTGAGAGTGCAATACGAACCGTCGATGCCCTGGCGTCAAATAGTCGGCAGCCCTGCGCGCTCGCCGTCCGGCGCGCCGATGCGATGGACGATGTCTACACAGTGGACTTCACTCTTGAAGGCGACCGCACCGACCGCAAAGAGTCACCGCGATACCCCATCCCAGGCCGTTCCGGAAGTCCGGAACGGCCTTTCCGGGCATTCACAAAGAGGCGACGCCCTTTGCGTGCCAGCTCCGGCAGACCTGAATAGTCCGCAATTTGCGCAATCGCGATGTTTGAAACGCATAGGCCGCGCCAATCCGGGTAGGCCAAGAAGCGAGGCGACAGAGAGGAGGTGACGATGCTTCAGACGACCCTTACACCGTCGATGAGCGTCGTGGAGCGTTTCTCGAAGGTCTCCTCGCGGGATTTCGAGCATGAGCTCGAGCGGATCTGGGACGGCATCGCGACCGTCCGCGAGTCCGTGGTCGAGGCCGTGCGGGACGACAAGCTCACGCCGATCGAGGGCATCTCGATCCTCGCCTGCACGACCGGGCAGCTGCTCGGCTACCAGGCCTTCCACGGCCAGCCGCAGCCGGCCGAGCTGCTTCCCTACTTCTTAGGCGGCAAGCAGTAGCTAGACGCGAAACGGCCGAGTCGGGGGCGACACCCGCCCCCGACTCGCTTTGACGATCTGCTGCGCGAGCTGGCCGAGCGCGAAGGGCCGTTCCGCGGCGTGGGCGTCGACAGCGACTCGGGCGAAGTGTTCGGCGGCGTCATCACGAAGGACGACCTTGAGTCGGCGTTCGCCGATCGTCGGCGCTATGGCGAAGACGACGACGCCGCATAGGTCGAAAAGCTCGCGGGGCGAAAGGAGATAGCCGTCCTCAGCCAGCTTCGATTTGTCGCCGCGAACGCGAGCCAGTACGCTCGGCCCGGCCGATCCCCGAACTTTCGATCCGCCCGCGAGGAGGTCAGAGAGATGGCGCCACGATCGAGCCGCGCTGCGCTGGCTCGAACGCCCTTTCAGCATGTACTGCTCCCCGTTCGAGTTGTCGGCACCGGCTTACAGAGGTTTCGGCGATACCTCTTCGGTTTGGGCCCTCTCAGCATCCCGCCCTGCGCTGCCGCGACGACCCCGGCGCTGTCGTCTACCGCGATCGTCACGGGCATCGCGAGGGTGCCGAACTCAACGACGCAATTCCAGAGCGCGAGCCTCGGCGGCGGCGGCACATCCAGAGGGTTCGGCCAGACTGAGCCCCTGTCAAGCTCGAAGCAATGGTTGTCCTTTACTCGCGGGGTCCCTGCTCCGATTGGGAAAGGGCTATCTCCCGGCGCCAAACTGACCAGGTAGTGCTGGAGGTTCGCCTCGACCTTCGCGTGGTCGTCCCCGCCGCCGCTGCAGCCGGCGAAGAGCACCACCGAGAGCGCAACAGTTGTCGCAACCGTGACGAGCCTCACGATTACAGCCTCGTCGATAGCCGAGCCTAGTACCACCCCAGACGCCAACATTGCGGAGGTTCGATCCCGCTGCCAGATTACGAATGGGTTCGCGCACGCACATTTGAAGGAGGCGAGCCATGGCCGCGCAGCAGCCGGGAATCAATCGCACCGATCTCGGTGAGTGCTCAGTGAGGTGACCCGCGTAGTTGCCGCGGGGGGCATACCGGTTTGGCGTTACGAAAGCGCCCGCGAGGGCGGCTCGGTCGGTCGGTGCCTCGTGTGCCGGGAAGACGATCTCGGGTCGAACAGCAGCAGACGTTCGCCATCGTCGATCGCATAGGACGAGACCCGCTCCTGCCATTGCTCAGTCGGCGCTCAGTCTGGGTGCGGCGCGTCCCAGTGCCGCCAGCCCGCCTGCGACTGCCGCACGACTGGATGCTCGGCGCGTAGCGTGCCCTGACTCATGACGAAATTCGTCGTCGACTGCGGCGTCGTTCTTCAGGTGGCGAGCGACGGGATCGAGGTTCCGGCCGAGCACAAGCTTCTCGCGCCCACGCTCTTGCGCTCCCAGACACTGTCGGCGCTGCACGAGGCCGTCCACGCCGGAGAGCTTCCGCCTGATGTCGCGCTCGAGCGGCTCCGATGCGTCGGGTCGATTCGGATCCGCCTCCTCGGCGATGCCGTGCTCCGGCGTCGGGCGTGGGAGCTGGCGGAGCAGCTGGGGTGGGCCGAGACCTACGACGCCGAGTACCTCGCGCTCACGCAGCTGCAGGCGGACGCGTTCGTCACGCTGGACAAGGAACTGGCGCGCCGGGTGGACGGGATCGTTCCGACGGCGACGATCGAGGCGCTGCGAGCGGACTGAACCGATGGTTCCCAAGTCGAAGCTGGAGCAGACCGAGCACGGGCGCGTTCCGAAGGGCGACGGCTGGTTCGTCCTCAACATGCGCGACGCCGAGTGGCGTCATGCCGACGGCCGCGGCGCCCTGTCCGTCGTGCTCGACGATTTCGAGGGCGAGCGCCAAGTGGGGCAGCTCGGTGTCAATGCCTTCGTGCTCGGGCCGGGCGAACCGATGGCCATGTACCACTGGGAATCCGATCAGGAGGACTTCCTCGTCGTCTCGGGTGACGGGCTCCTCATCGTCGAGGGCGAGGAGCGGCCGCTGCGCGCGTGGGATTTCGTGCACTGTCCGCCGAAGACGAAGCACGTTGTCGTCGGGGCCGGAAGCGGCCCGTGCCTCGTGATCGCCGTCGGCGCTCGGGCGCATGACGGACAGCCGGACTCCCTCGGCTTCCCCGTCGACGAAACCGCAAAGCGCCATGGAGCGAGTGTCGAGGAGGACACGATGGACGGCGGTGCTGCGTATGCGACGGTTCCGCCCCGCGGGCCGACGGCGTACCGCGACGGTTGGCTTCCCGAGTAGACGCCGCTATCTCACGTAGACGGCGCTCTCAAGGTTCCAGGGCGTCCGTTCCAGGCTCGTCGGTAGCGGCGCCGCGCGGTAGTCGGCGGCCGTGCTCCTGATCGTCCAGAAGTCGGCGGTCAGCTCGGTTCCGACCACGACGGTATTGGCGTACGGGCGGAGCTGGGCGGCAGTTGCGTCGCCTCCGTTCGAGGCAGAGCCTCCGGTCGCGGCGACGATCGCGCCGCGGGCGAACAGGCCGCCCGTGTCGAAGGCCATTGCGCCGTCGGCGGCGACGACATTCGGAAGCGTGGCGACGGCGTCGAACGGCGCCCTTCACGAAACCGGCGCCGCCCGGGGATGCCTCGCATCGGACCTCCTCACCGCCCTGGTTGGCGAACGTCCCC
>JBKPDB010000002.1:0-13382 GCA_046727655.1 Actinomycetota bacterium | reverse complement strand
CTCTCGCTCGGAGCGGCGCTCGATCGGGAGTACCGGCCCGTCCGCTTCGTCGTCTCGACTCGCGCGGACGCTTTCGAATGGTTGCGCCACGCGCCCGATCTCGAGCTCAAGCTCGATCCGGAGAACGACTGGGACAGGCCGTTCATGCAGCGGCTTGCCGCGACCGACCGTGTGCGAGTCCTCGACCTGAAGTCGTACTACCGCGGCACGGTTGTCGATCTAGTCCCGGACCCGGAGCTCTATCGCGCGGTCGTCGAGCTGTTCCCGGAGGTCGTGATCGAGGACGCGTCGCTCGAGGGCGAGTGCGGCGAGGTGCTGCGCGGAGAGGAGGGAAGGCTGAGCTTCGACGCGCCGATCCACTCCGTCGACGACGTGCGTGCACTCGCGGTCGAGCCAGGCTGGCTGAACATCAAGCCTTCCCGCTTCGGAACGCTGGAACGGCTGCTGTCGTGCATCGAGTACTGCGACGCCAAAGGCATCCGCATGTACGGCGGCGGCCAGTTCGAGCTCGGCGTCGGCCGGCAGCAGATTCAAGCGCTCGCCTCGTTGTTCTACGCCGACAACCCGAACGACGTGGCGCCGAGCGAGTACAACACCTGCGGCCCGCGGCCCGGGCTGCCGCGGAGCCCGTTACCGCCGCCCGAAGGCGCCGGGCTCTGAGGACACGTCCGAGGGACTGTCCCCGAGCCACGTCCGAGGGACTGTCCCCGAGCCACCTCCGAGGGACTGTCCCCGAGCCACGTCCGAGGGACTGTCCCCGAGCCACGTCCGAGGGACTGTCCCCGAGTCATGTGACTGTCCCTGGGACATGTCTCTCGTGCTGTAGGCGTGTCGCATCTGCGCCGGCTGTGAGCGTGTGGCGTTTCGTCACGCGGCCGCGGCTCTACGCTCGCGCCATGGCTCGTATTCCTCGCGAACTATTGCCGGACGGGATCTACCACGTGACGCAACGCGGGACCGGACAGATCGCGATCGTGCGCGACGACATCGACCGGCGGTTCTTCGTCCGACAGCTAACCGAGGTCGCGCGCCGTTTTGGCTGGCTCTGTCACGTCTTCTGCTTAATGGACAACCACTTCCACCTCGTCGTCGAAACGGAACGTCTGTGGTTGTCGGGTGGTATGCACCGACTCAGCTTCTTGCACGCGCAGCGCTTCAACCGCCGGTACGAGCGGGTCGGGCACCTTTTCCAGAATCGCTTCAAGGCGCGCGTCGTCGAGGACGACGATGACCTCGCTGCAGTTTGCCTCTACGTCCTCTCGAATCCGGTCCGCGCCGGCCTATGCAAGCGCATCGAGGACTGGCCGTGGAGTGGCGGCCTCCTCACCGAGTCAGGCACGTACGGTTAGGCGCCGGTAGGAACTGCGCCGCGCCGCGCCGGCGACAACGCCGGCGCCCAGGAGCACAGCGGCGAGACGTCGCCGTCGCGGCCGTTGAGACGCCTGAAACCGAGCGCATGCTCGGCCTGCATCATCTTGTGGATCTGCGTCGTCCCCTCGTAGATGATCGGCGCCCGCGCATTGCGGAAGTAGCGCTCGATGCCGTACTCGGCCGAGTAGCCGTAGGCGCCGTGCACCTGGATCGCCAGGTGCGCTGCACGAAACGCCGACTCCGTCGCGTGCCACTTCGCCAGTGACGTCTCGCGCGTGTTGCGGAGACCCTGGTCCTTCATCCATGCGGCCTGCATGACGAGCAGCTTCGACGTCTCGTACGCGAGCACCATCTCCGCGATCATGTCCTGGACGAACTGGTACTTGCCGATCGGCTGTCCGAACGTCTCGCGCTCGCGCGCGTACTCGACTGACTTCTCGAGACACGCACGAACGACGCCGCAGGCTCCTGCCGCGACTGTGAAGCGGCCCTGGTCGAGCCCGTACATGGCGATCTCGAAGCCCTGACCTTCCTCACCGATGAGGTTCTCCCCGGGAACCTCGACGTTCTCGAAGAACAGTTCCCCCGTCGACCCGGCCCAGATCCCGAGCTTGTTCTCCGTCTCCGCCGTCGTGAATCCGGGCATCCCGCGCTCGAGCACAAAGGCCGAGATGCCCTTGTGCTTTGCACCGGGCTCCGTCTTCGCGAAGACGAGCGCGTGATCTGCGACGTTCGCGTAGGAGATCCAGTTCTTCGAACCGTTGAGGAGGTACGTGTCTCCTTCACGGCGAGCTGTGGACTTCATGGCGGCGACGTCGGACCCGGCCGCGGGCTCGGTGAGCCCGAAGCAAGCGATCTTTTCGCCGCGCGCTTGCGGGACGAGCCACCGCTGCTTCTGCTCCTCCGACGCGTATCGGAGGAGCGGGAGCGAGTTGAGCCCGACATGAACGGAGATCAGCGTCCGGAATGCGGCTTCGCCGCGTTCGATCTCCTCGCAGGCGAGGGCCTCGCAGACGAAATCGAGCCCTGCGCCGCCGTACTCCTCCGGGATGACGATGCCGAGGAGTCCGAGCTCGGCCATTCCTTCGATCGCCTCCATGTCGAGGCGGTGGGCGATGTCGTTCTCGATCGCGTTCGGGAGGATGCGGTCGTCGACGAACGTGCGGACCGTGTCCTGCAGGAGGCGCTGCTCGTCGCTGAGCTCGAAGTCCATGTCGGCTTAGTCTACGGAGGCGTTGACCATTGCCGCGCTCATCACGGCCGCGACGCTGATGGGCCTGACGCCGCAGCAAAAGGCTGCGCTCGTCGTCGTCTCCGGGCTGCCGGCTCCGCGTAGCGTCGCCGGCGTGCTCGTGCGCCGGTGGGACCGGACGGCACCTCGCCCGCCGGGCTCCCTCGTCTTCGTCGACCAGGAAGGCGGAGACGTACGTGCCTACCCGGACCTGCCGCCGCAACAAGCGGCACGCGCGATGCGAAGCAAGAAGGAGGCCTTCCTGGTCGGCTCGACGACAGGCGCCGCGCTGCGCCGTGCGGGCGTGGACGTCGACCTCGCGCCGGTCCTCGATCTTCCCGACGGACCGCTGGGCTCGCGTCAGTTCCGCTCCCCGTTCTTCGGCGTCGCGTTTGCGCGTGGCCTCGCCGCCGCAGGCGCGGGCGCGTGCGCGAAACACTTTCCCGGCCTCGGCTCGCTGCCGGTCTCGACCGACGATCGCCCTTACGTGCGCGGCGCGATCCGCGATCGCGGCCTGTCGCCTTACCGAGCAGCCGTCGAAGCCGGGATCGACTGCGTCATGGTCGGCCACGGCGTGTATCCGAGCCTCGGTCGGCGTCGCGCGGTGCTCGAGCCCGCGACCTACTCGTTGCTGCGGAGCCTCAGCTTCCACGGAGTCGCGATCACGGACTCGCTGAGCGTCGTCCGTGGCCACGCGGCCGAATGGTCCGTCGCGGCGGCCCGTGCGGGCGCGGATCTCCTGCTCTTCACGAGCAGCGCGGATGCGGCGCGCGCCATTCGTGCGCTCACCCCGCTTGCGCGTGCGGGCGAGCTGGACGAGCACGTGCGACGCGTTCTGGCCTTCCGCGACCTCTTACGGTGACCCCGCCCGCGTCGCCACGAAGGCGGCCACGTCCCGGATCTCCTGCGGGCTCAGCATGTCCCGGAACGACGGCATGACGCCGCCTCCCTGCTCGACCTTGGCGCGCACCTGCTCGTAGCTCGGCCGTAGCGTGTCGAGGTTCGGGCCGACCTGGCCGCTCGCCTGCGCCGCGCCGAGCGTGTGGCATCCTCCGCACCCGTTGTCCGCAAAGACCCGCACACCTGCTGCGGCGTTCGCGTTCGCTGGGACGACGACGGGGCCACTCGGAGCTGCTGCCGGGCTCTTGGCCACCTGCCACCGGCAAGACGGGCACGGAAAAGCGGCGCAGCCGCACGATCGTGACCTTGGCGGCGTAGCCGCCGTAGACGGTGCAGCCGAACAGGGAGTGCAGAAGGACACGGGGTGTCTGGGGTCCGGAAGCCGAGTTTGAAGATGCAGTGGTAGGCGATCGGCAGCGTGCACACGAAGGCGAGACGCCCCGACCAGCGGTGTGCGGGATTCACCCACGCCGGCTTCCGCCACGGCAGCTTCCCGAAGATCCAAGCCGCCGAAAGATCTGAAAGCACGCGAGAACAACTGCCGCGCTGGCGAACGCGGCCTTGAGGTGGAGCGGGTCCTCGAAGAAGAGCCGGAAGTACCCCTTCGAGCGCGGCTCGTGCGCGGCGAGCAATCCCGCTGTCAGCGAGAACAGGGCGAACATGAGCAGCGGCAGCGCGACCCAGCGGTAGGAACGACGCTGGAGCGACGGCGGGGACGAAGCGGCGGAGATTGCCGTCTCGCTCACCCGCCGATCCAACCGCACGCACTCCGGTCGAGCAACTGACCGACGAGGCCGTCGGGCTAGTCTTCGAGCCGATGGCAACCCTGGAGGAAACGACCGTCACCGGTGTCTCGTTCGGGCTGACGGACGAGCAGAAGGCGTTGCGGGACCTCGCACACGAGTTCGCCGCACGGGAGATCCGGCCGAAGGAGCGCGAGTACGACGAGCACTCGACACACCCGGCCGACCTGATCGAGAAGGCCCACGAGTTGGGGCTCATGAACGTGCACATCCCCGAGGCCCTCGGCGGTCTCGGGCTCGGCGCTTTCGAGGGAATGATCATCGGCGAGGAGCTCTGTTGGGGCTGCTCCGGGATCGGCACCGCGATCGCAGCGAACGGGCTCGGCCATGGGCCGGTGATCATGGCCGGCACGGACGAGCAGAAACGCGAATGGCTGCCGCCGCTCGTCGACGAGGTGCTGCTCACGTCGTTCGCGCTCACCGAGCCGAATGCCGGTTCCGACGTCTCCGGGATCCAGACGACGGCGGTGCGAGACGGAGAGGGCTACATCCTCAACGGCTCGAAGATGTTCATCACGAACGCAGGCCACGCCGCCTGGTTCACGGTGTTCGCGTCCACCGACAAGTCGAAGGGCCATCGCGGCCTCACGGCCTTCATCGTGCCCGCCGATCTCGACGGCGTCGTCGTCGACAAGCACCTGGACAAGATGGGACAGCGAGCCACTGACACCTCCGCGCTGTCCTTTCAGGACGTTCGCATTCCCGCTGCGAACCGCCTCGGCGAAGAGGGCGAGGGCTTCAAGATCGCGATGAAGACGCTCGACTTCACCCGTCCGGGGACGGCGGTCGGAGCGGTCGGCGTTGCGCGGGCGGCCTTCGACTACGCAGCGCAGTACTCCAAGGAGCGAGTCCAGTTCGGCATGCCGATCGCGATGAATCAGGGGGTCAACTTCCTCATCGCGGACATGGCCACGAAGATCGAGGCTGCTCGCCTGCTGTGCTGGCAGGCGGCCTGGATGATCGACAACGACATGCGCGCGACGCTGCAGTCCTCGTACGCCAAGCGGTTCGCCGCCGACATCTGCATGGAGGTGACGACCGACGCTGTCCAGGTCTTCGGCGGCTACGGGTACATGAAGGAGTATCCGGTCGAGAAGCTGATGCGAGACGCCAAGCTCTTCCAGATCTACGAGGGCACCTCGCAGATCCAGCGTCTCGTCATCGCCAGAGAACTGTTGATGCCGCGCGACTGAGCGTGGCGCTCGAGATCGATCTCAGCGGCCGCGTCGCGCTTGTCACCGGAGGTTCCCGAGGGCTGGGGCGAGCCGATGCGTTGACACTCGCCCGCGCAGGCGCCGACGTCGTCATAGCCGACATCCAGCTCGAGTCCGACCCGGGAGAGGACGCAGAGCGCTACGGCCCGATGGCGCAGGCCGCCCGCGCTCGAGGGCTCGTGTACTCCGAAGCGACGGCCCGCGAGATAGCCGACCTCGGTCGCCGGTCGGCGGCCGTCAAGTGCGACGTCACCGATCGCAGGCAGGTTCAGGAGACGGTGGAGCGGGTCGTCGACGAGTTCGGTTCCGTCGACATCCTCGTCAACAACGCGGGGACGCTCGACCATCTCGGCCAGCTACCAGATCAGGTGCCGGATCTGTGGGAACGGGATCTCCGCGTCAACCTCACCGGCTCGTTCAACTGCGCGCAGGCCGTTTGGCCCTATCTGCGGGAACGCGGATGGGGACGGATCGTGAACATGGCCTCCGTCGCCGGGACGCTCGGCGGCTTCGGTCAGGCGAGCTACTCGACGACGAAGTCCGGCCTGCTCGGACTCACGCGGACGCTGGCGCTCGAAGGGGCGCGTCACGGGATCACGTGCAATGCGATCGTCCCCGGCGTCATCGGCACGGAGGCGTTCGGCTTCGGCAACCCGGAGATGAACGAGCGGATGGTCCGGCGAACGGCGATGCGCAGGGCCGGCGAGCCACAGGACGTTGCGAATGCGATCGCGTTTCTCTGCTCCGATCTCGCCGCGTACATCACCGGCGTTGGCCTCAACGTCAGCGGCGGCATCGAGCTCTTCACGTTCTAGAACCATAGGTTCCTCATCCCTTGTCGGGACGTTCCGGGACGACGACCCCCGAAGCTAGAATGGCTCGCTTGCCAAGGGGCCGCAGACTCGTCCTGGGGCGACCTGGGCGTCGTCGTCGTACGTACGCCCATCGACGTGTGCTCGTCCAGCGGGCGGCGGTAGTCGTCGTCCTCGCGGCCGTCGTCGCGCTCGTGCTGGGGCTCGTCTTCGCCGGCTCGTCGAACCGGCTCGCAGAAGGCGTTTCGATCGCCGGCATCGAGGTCGGCGGCAAGACACCGGACGACGCTCGCCGGATCCTCTCGCAGAAGGCCGGGGCGCTGGCGGCCGTGCCGGTGACCTTCCGGATCGGTTCGCACTCCTGGCGTCTCGAGCCCCGCCGCCTCGGGGTCCGCGTCGACTGGGGCGCTGCAGTGGACACGGTTCGCAGGCGGGGGGAGGGGTTTGCTCCCATCCGGGGCTTTCGCCGGCTCGACCTGCGCTTCTTCGGTGCGGACGTCGCACCGCCGACCGAGTACTACAACGCCGCCCTTCAGTACGAGCTCAACAAGATCGGCGCGGCCGTGGACTTTCCGCGGCGGGAGGCGGCGATTTCCCTCCACGGCCTCACGCCCAAGATCGTCCCCGGCCACGCGGGGCGGCGGCTCGACCGGCAGGCTGCGGCAGCCACGATCGTTCGGGCGCTCGCGAGCCTCCGGCGCGAGCCGGTCGGCCTCCCGGTGCAGGTCGACGAGCCGAGGGTTAGCACAGACGATCTGACCGTCGCACGGGCGCAGGTACGCACTGCGCTGTCCGCTCCGCTCAAGCTGACACTCGGCCCCAGGCGCTGGAACCTCCGTCCCAGGCGGATCGCGAAGCTGCTGATGCTCCCGGCGGACGGCCGACGCAGCCTCGCCGTCGGCGGTCCGGGCGCAAACAGGTGGTTCAAGGCCCTCGGCGCGCGCGTCGACCAGGAGCCCGAGGATGCGGACTGGGCGATCAGCTCGAAAGGCATCCGCGTCGTTCCCGACCGGCCGGGTTACCGGCTCGAAGTCCCGGAAAGCGCCAAGGTCCTCCTGCGCGCGGCTCTCGTCACGACGCCGGAGCTTCGCTCCGCGAAGCTCGTGGTCGAGCGCTCGGAAGCCGACCGGACGACGGGCGAGGCTCGGGCGATGCGTATTCGGGGTCTCGTCGCCGCCTTCCAGACGTTCTACGGCGGCGATCCGAACCGGATCCACAACGTCCAGCTCGTCTCCCATCTCGTCGACAAGCACGTGATCGCACCCGGCGAGACGTTCTCCTTCAACGGCGCGACCGGCGCCCGCACCGCGGACAAGGGCTTCCGGGAGGCTCCGGTCATCATCAACGGCGAGCTCCAGACAGGGCTCGGGGGCGGCGTCTGCCAGGTGTCGACGACTGTCTTCAACGCAGCTTACGAGGCCGGTCTGCCGATCGTGTCGCGGACGAATCACGCGCTGTACATCAGCCACTACCCGCAGGGTCGCGACGCGACGGTGAACTATCCCGACGTCGACCTGAAGTTCACGAACGACACCGGTCACTGGCTTCTCCTCCGGACCTGGGTCGGCCCTTCGTCGCTGACCGTCGCCCTCTACGGCACGCCGGTGCATCGCCGCGTCGTCAGCGAGACCCGGCCGCTCGTCGAGACGGGACCCGCGCCCCTCGAGAAGATTCCGGATTCGTCGATGCTGGCGGGCCAGCACGTCACCGAGGAGAGTGGCGAGCCGTCGCGTTCGACGAGCGTTCGCCGCGAGGTCTTCGACGCCAAGGGAAAGCTCCTCTACGACTCGACGTTCTATTCCTCGTACCGCGGCGAGCCCGAGGTGATCCGCTACGGAACGAAGCCACGCCCGAAGCCGAAGCCGGTCGAGACCACGACGATGACCACAACCACCACGACAAGCACGACAACAACCACCACCACCCCGACTACGACGACGGCTCCGAAGCCGCCGAAGACGACGCCTTCCTCGACTACGACGCCTCGGCCTTAGCGATCGCGGCCGCGAGCCCGCCCGGTATCCGCGTGGGGCGATGGGTCTTGGCATCGACGCACGCGTGCGAGGTCCAGCCGTCGGCGATCACGTCACCGCCACGCTCGACCTCGTAGTCGAAGCGGAAGCGCGCGCCGCGAAGCTCACCGACCCGGGCATGGACTCGCAGCCTGTCGTCGAACCGCGCCGGCGCCCGGAAGCGGACGTGCGACTCGAGCACGAATGACTCGATCCCCTGTTCCTGGAGCGCGGGATAACCGCCCGTGAACTTCTCGAGGTATTCGACGCGTGCGACTTCGAACCAGACCAGATAGTTGGCGTTGTGAGCGACGCCCTGCGCGTCCGTCTCAGCGAACCGAACGCGGATATCCGTGCTGAAGCGGAAACCGTCCACGCGCGGCACTCTACGGCGATGCGCGAGGAGATAGGAGCGCTCGCAACTCTTCTGCGGGAACGTCAGCCGTGCGTCGTGCTGACAGGTGCCGGCATCTCGACCGAGAGCGGCATCCCCGACTTCCGCTCGCCAGGCGGCATCTGGGCCGAGTACGACCCGATGGAGTACGCGACCATCGACGCTTTTCGGCGTAATCCCGTCAAGGTCTGGGAGTTCTACGCGCTGCGGTTCGAGGTCCTCACGCGGGCGAGGCCGAACGCCGGCCACCTTGCTCTCGCCGAGCTCGAAGCGCGCGGCCTCGTCGAGGCGCTCGTCACGCAGAACATCGACGGGCTTCACGAGCGCGCCGGGTCTCACGAGGTGATCGAGGTTCACGGCTCGATCCGCTCGGCGAGCTGTCTCGCCTGCGGCGAGCGGATGCCGCTCGCGGATGTCATTGCGGCGCTGCGCGACGCTCCCGCCCCTCCATGCCCGCGGTGCGGGTCGATCGTGAAGCCCGACGTCGTGATGTTCGGCGAGCTTCTACCGGCCGAGGCGATCGGCCGCGCGGTCGATCTGGCAGAGCGGGCCGGCCTCCTCCTCGTCGTCGGCTCGTC
The DNA here is from genome assembly GCA_046727655.1 of Actinomycetota bacterium. Taxonomy (GTDB): domain Bacteria; phylum Actinomycetota; class Thermoleophilia; order Gaiellales; family Gaiellaceae; genus 3-1-20CM-4-69-9. The sequence continues at coordinate 4,067 of JBKPDB010000002.1, read as the reverse complement.
GCTCGAGGTCTTTCCCGTGGCCGGACTGCCGGAGACGACGGTCTCCGCCGGAGGCAGCCTCGCGATCGTGAACCAAGGGCCGACGCCCTTCGACGGCCTCGCCGACGTCCGGATCGACGGGGCCGCCGGAAGCGCCCTGTCAGCGCTGGTCGGAGAGGTCGATTCGTCGGCTCCTGGCGATTGACGGAACCGGGCGGCTGTTCAGCCGTCCGTTCGAGCCCGGTTCAGGCGGGCCCTTGGTCGCGAGCTCAGGCCGCGGCGCGGCGGATCGTCTTCTCGTCGAGAAGCCGGCTGCAGTTCCTGCAGACCTTGCGCTCGACGTGATACGGGACGCCGCCTCGCTGCCGGATGGCATGGATCGTGACCGCGGTGTGCTTGTGCTGACCCTTGGGAGCCATGTTCTCTTTCACAGTAGTGAGACGTCCGGCTGCTCACGATTGTTGTCGGAAGAAATTCACCAGATCTGCACCGTCTCTTTACGAGTGTCGGCCACGTAGGCTTTCGGCACTGCGAATCACGACGTGGCAGGGTTGGAAAGACGCCCAGAGCGAAGGAGGCTGAACCGACGATGGCAGAACCCAGGCAGAAGAATCTCGTGGAGCGGCTCGCCGACGTCGGCGAGGGAGCGATCCAGCGGCTCGGAAGTGCTCCGGGCGGCGACAAGGTCGTCTCGACTCTCGGCACGATGCGCGACCGGATGGACGAGCTGCAGCGCCGGGTGCGAGGGTTGGAGGACGTCGAGAAGCGAGTCGAGGCTCTCGAGCGGCGGGTCGACAAGCTCGAAGGGAAGCCCGAGCGTCCCAAGCGTGCCTCGGCGCCGGAGCCGCCGAAGAAGACGTCCTCGACCGCCTCCCGAGCGGCGAAGGAGCCGTCGCAGGCGGCCGAGTCGAAGCCGAGCTCGAAGCCGAGCAGCTCTACCTAGGGAACCCTCAGCCGCACGGCGCTTCGCACGAGCTCGAAGCGGACGGGGGTTGTCCCCGGCTGCTCTCCGTCGAGCTCGACCGGGAGCGGCTCGGGCGCGTCCACGCTGACGCGGCTGCCGCGGAGCAACTCGGCCTTCGGATGCGGGAGGTGGCGCCCGGAAAACGTCTTTGGAAGGGTCAGGAGCAGGTCTCCTTTGGTCAGGTCTCCTATGGTGAGGACGTCGAAGAGGCCGTCGTCCGGCTGTGCGTCCGGGCAGAGCTTCATCCCGCCGGCGATGGACGGCCCGTTGGCGACGATCACGTCGTGCATACGCCCTCGGCGCGTCTCGTCGTCGACGGTCACCTCGACCTCGCTGTTGCTCCACCGCGCGAAGACGGCGAACGTTGCCCAGACGTAGGAGACCTTGCCGCCCAGCGCCTTCGTCGTGTCGTTGGCGCGCTGCGCGATCGCCCCGCTCATGCCGACGCTGCCGACGTTGGCGAACCACGAGTGTCCCTCGCCGCCGCCCCACGCGTGGTAGGCGGCGCGCCCCAGGTCGATCGTTCTCGTCTTCCCGGTGAGCGCGACGCGGACGGCATCGTCGAGGCGGCGGGGCAACCCGAGCGAGCGGGCGAAATCCCAGCCCGTGCCACGGGGGATCACGGCCAGCTCGATCTCCTCGCGCTGAGCGATGCCGTTCACGACCTCGTGCACGGAGCCGTCGCCGCCGACGACGACCAGGAGCTCGGCTCCATCGTCGCCCGCCCGCCGTGCGAGACCGCCTAGCTCGCCCGGTCCGCTGGAGAGAAGCGCGTCACCAGTGAGGCCCGCCGCGGCCGCGCGGTGCGCGATCTCGGGCCACCGCTTCCCCGTCGACCCGTTTGCCGACGCCGGGTTGACCAGGAAGACCGTCTCGGTCAGTGCTTCCCGTCGGCCGTGACGGTCGCGAGCGCGACCCTCGTCATACGGTCGACGGCCGCTCGGAGCTCGTCGTCGGTGATGCGCTTGAACTCTCCCTCGACGACGATGTCGCTCACCGTCAGCAGACAGCCGGCCTGGACGCCGCGCAGGGCGCCGACCGTGAAGAGCGCCGACGCCTCCATCTCCACCGCGAGCACTCCACGCTTCGACCAGCGCTCGTACTGGCCCTCGTCGGGGTTGTAGAAGACGTCGCTCGACACGATCGGGCCCACGTGCATCGGTTGGCCCATCTCCTTCGCTGCGTGAACCGAGCCGTGGATCAGCTCCCAGTGCGCCGTCGGGCAATGCGGCTCGCCGCCCACGAGATGGTCTGCCGTCCGATCGTCCGCGACGGCCGAGAGGGCGACGATCAGGTCGCCCAGCTCGTGGTGAGGTTGGAGGCCCCCGCAGGTGCCGACCCGCAGGAGCTTCTCGACGCCGAGCTGGATCAGCTCCTCGAAGACGATCGTCGCGCCGGGACAACCCATGCCGGTTCCCTGGACGGACACCGGCTTGCCCTCCCACGTTCCGCTGTACCCGAGGAGCCCACGTTCGGAGTTGCGCTGCTGGGCGTCCTCGAAGTACGTCTCGGCGATGTACTTCGCACGTAGGGGGTCGCCGGGGAGGAGGCAGGCCTCGGCGTATTCACCCGGCTCGGCGCGAATGTGGATCGGCATGGAGGCGCAACCCTATCCCGTGACACGATTCAGGCTATGGACGATGTGACCGAGCCGAGACTCGACCAGATTCTCGAGTTCTGCGGCGAGGACCCGGTCGAGCGCGTGTTCCTCGAGGACGTCGCCCGCCGGAACCTCGGGCGGTTCACCGCGTTCGCCGAGAACGGGCGGCTCACGGCGCTCTGCCACGTCGGCGCGAACGTCGTCCCGGCGGGACGAGACTGCGGCCGGTTCGCCGCGGCGGCCGCGCGTGGCCATGCGCGGATGATCATCGGCGACGAGCACGCGGTCGGCGAGCTCTGGGACCGCCTCGCCGACCGGATGCCTCCGCCGCGCGACGACCGGCCGGGGCAGCCCGTCTACGCCCTCTCCGATCCGCCTTCGCCGGGAGACACAGGCCTCCGTCCTGCGCGCGCGTCCGACTTCGAGCTCCTGCTGCCCGCATGCGCGGCCGCACACGAGGAGGAGATCGGCGTCGACCCGCTCACCCTCGACCCCGACTCGTTCCGCTGGCGCACGCGGTCGCAGATCGAGGAGCGCAGGTCGTGGCTCTGGGTCGAGGGCGACACGATCCTCTTCAAGGCAGAGGCGTCGGCGTGGACGCCCTCCGCGGTTCAGGTGCAGCAGGTCTGGGTCGATCCGCCGGTCCGCAACAGGCAATACGCGCAACGCGGGATGCGCGACCTCTGCCGACTCCTGCTCGAGCGAGTCCCGACCGTGTGCCTTTTCGTCCGGCCGGAGAACGCCGCCGCGATCCGGGTCTACGAGGCGATCGGCATGCAGCGGCACGGGGCCTATCGGAGCCTGATCTTCTGAGACGGCTCCTCCTCGTCGGCGCCGCTGTCTGGCTCGGCCGCTGGGCGGCGATCGAGCTTGCCGCCTACATCGTCCGCCACCGCCGGGCAGCGAAGGCTCCCTCCGGCGGCACAATTGGTGCGTGAAGCCCAATGATCTTCAGGAGCGCGTCGCCGGGTATATCCACGGGCAGGCACTGATCCCCCCCGACGGCGAGGTGACGTGCCTCGTCTCCGGCGGCGCTGACTCAACGTGCCTGTGGCACGTACTCGGCGAGCTCGGCTATCGCGTGTCGGCGCTCCACGTGAACCACGGGCTCCGCGGCGCCGAGTCCGACGAGGACGCACGGTTCTGCGCCGAGCGCTTCGGGGCCGAGGTGGTCGACGGCACCGGCGGCACCACGGAGGACGATCTGCGCCGCATTCGCTACTCGTTCGCCACCGATCGTCTGCGTGCCACGGGTCACACCGCCTCGGATCAGGTCGAGACGGTGCTGTATCGGCTCGTCGCGAGCGGCGCTGCGCGCGGGATCAAGCCGAAGCGGGAGGACGGCGTGGTCCGACCGCTGCTCGAGGTCTGGCGTGACGAGACGGAGGCCTACTGCCACGCGGTGGGGCTCGACCATCGGCTCGACGCATCCAACCGCGACTCGAAGCGCGGCCTGATCCGCGCGGAGATCCTCCCGCGCCTGCGCGAGCTGCACCCCGGTGCGGAGAGGAACCTGCTCCGGCT
>JBKPDB010000001.1:0-56083 GCA_046727655.1 Actinomycetota bacterium | reverse complement strand
GCCGCGCCGTCGAGCCCGTTCAGGACGATGCGCTGGATCGCTGCGTCGAGCCCGCTGCCGGGAAACGTCTGACGCGGCTTGCACGGGTTCGCGACGGTGGGCCCGGTGTCGATCGCCCCCATGCCGAGCTCGACCGCGACGAGTATCGCTGCCGCTGCGAGCAGCGCGACAAGGATTCCGGTCGCCCCCCTCAGGCGCGCGGTCACGGCACAACTCCACGACGGCGAAAGAGCCAGGCGACCACGAGTGCCGCCGCCGCGAGCGCAGCAGACAGCAGGAACGCGGGCCGGAAGGAGCGGGTGATCGTGTCCCTGATCGCGCTGACGAGCTGGTCGCGCACAGCCCGTAGCTCGGGATCGTCCTTTGCGCCGTGGTTGTCGAAGGGACGATTGAGGTCCGGGATCTCGCCCGACTTGGCGCGTTGGAACTCGGCCCGCGCATCGAGAGCGACAGGGACTTTGGTCGTCAAGCCGATCGGCGCGTCGAGCAGGACCGCTGTTGCTTTCAGCTGCGCCCGGTGCCCGGCCGGCGGCAGCCCGGACGCGAGGATCGGCGCGATCAACGCCACCGCGAGGACGAGCCCGAGGTGGCGAATGCCGATCGTCAGCGTCCCGCTTCGGGACATGCCCGCGCCGAGATCGAGCGCAGCCTGTGACAGAAGGGGGATCGACAGGCCCAGCCCGACGCCGCAGAGCGCCAGCGCGCACACGGCGAGCCAGACGTTGGCCGACGGCAGCAGCGCGAGCGCGACGAGGCCGATCGCCAGCAGGGCTGCGCCACCTGTGACTGCGGCAACGCGAGGCAGGCGCCGCTCCAACGGACGCGCCGCGAGCGTCGCGGCGGGGAGGACGCTGACGATGCCGGCGCCCGCGATCGGCGAGTAGTCCCAGACCGTGATCACGAGCAGGACGGAGAGAAAGAGGACGCCAACGAGCGCGCCGAACAGGAGGCCGATGCACGTGTTCGCCGGCACTGTCCGGAGTAGTGACGGGCGCCATCCTTCTTCGAGCGCCGGCGCTGCGCGCGCGGCGACCACGGCGAGCAAGCCGAGTGCCGCGAGCGGCGCCTGCACCGCGAAGATCGCCCGCCAGCCGAAAGCTTCCGTGACGGCGCCCCCGAGAGCAGGGCCGAGTGCGGCGCCGAACGTTCCGGCAAGTGTCCAGACGGTCGCGCCTCGCAGGACCGATCCGGTCAGCACTGTCAGCACCGGCAGCGCTCCCGCCAGCAAGAGGGCTGCTCCGACGCCCTGCGCGCACCGAGCGGCAATGAGGAACGACAGGCTGCCGGCCGCCGCGCAGCCGATCGACGCGGCAGTGAACAGGACCAGCCCGGCGGCGAGGACGACGACTGCGCGCAGTCGGTGGACGAGGAAAACGAGCGCGAGCGCTCCCGCGGCGACGGCCGCGTTGTAAGCGGTGATGACCCATGAGACGCCTTCGATCGTCGTGTCGAAGCGCGTGTAGAGCTCCGGCAGGGCCAACACGACGACGGAGGAGTCCGCAAAGGCGATTGCGACCGCCACCGCGACGAGCCCGACCAGGATCGAGGAGCGGTCCGCCCGCACGCCGGTCGTCCCGGAAGTCGTATGCGCTTGGGTGGCTACGCCCTACTCCGGGGTCGGCGGGCGCCGCCGCCGGATCGCCTCGCGCAGGCGGTTGGACGGCGTCCGTGGGTGCAGCTCGGCACAAAGGACGGCCGACGCGCCGGGGCCGCGCTCGCCGTAGCGCGCCTCGGCCGCGGCGTCTGCAGAAACCGAGCGCCAACCGTCGGAGGTCAGCTCGTAGAGCTCGTCTTCGAAGACGAGGAAGCCGGCGTCACGGAACCGTTGGCGCCAGCCGTCGGGCTCATCCTGGACGAACCGGCCGTAGTCGCTGGGCTCGCCGCACGGCACGGTGATGAGGACGCGGCCGCCGACGCGGCGCAGCTCTTTCAAGGCCTCGTCGATCCCGCCGGATGCGAGGGCGGGGCCGTAGCGATCGTGGGCTGCGCCGACGTGCTCGAGCGTCGAGATGCAGAAGACAACGTCGAAGGAATTCCGGTCGAACGGCAACGACCGAACGTCCGCCTGCACCCGGTCAACGCCGGGAACAACGGCTTCCGCGACGTCGACCGCGACGAGCCCCGGGGCGCCGAGAGCAACGACCGCGGCGAGATACGCCGGTTTCGCAAACGCGTATCCGACGTCCAGCAGACGCGGCTCGCCGCGATAACGGGAAAGGCACCAGGAGATCTCGATCGCGCGTTCGCCGGTGCGGGCGGCGCCTCGAGCGCGCGCGGCCGTTCGCCGTTCGCGCGTGCCCACGCGGCGAAGGCGATCGCGTCGTCGAGCAGACGGACGCTCTCGAATTCCCGGCTTTTCACCACGTCGCGGATCAACGATGCGCGTGACAGCGTGCCGTCCGTCAGCTTCGTGACCGCATGCTGCAACGCGTCCGGCTCCGGCTCGCGGCGCAAGCAGAGCCGGTAGAGCCGGCAGACGAGCTCCTCGTGCGGGACCGCGGTGAGCTCGAGCTCCGCCGCGAGAGACGACTCCACTCCGGCTTCCACCGCGGGCATTGCCGGTCGCTCACGCATGCCGGGAAACGTAGCGGCGGCGCGATCCGCCGATGAGTTCGGCTGCGCGTGGCGGTCTACTTAAGCTGGCAAGACCACGAGACTGGAGGATCGCCGTGAGAAAGCTCGTCGTAACCGAGTTCGTCACCGTGGACGGAGTCGTCGAGGACCCCGGAGGCTCCGAAGGAACAGAACGCGGCGGTTGGGCGTTCGAGTTCGACCGCGGAGACGAAGGGGACAAGTTCAAGCTGGACGAGACCCTCGAAGCCGAGATGCAGCTTCTGGGACGCGTGACCTACGACGGCTTCGCCGCAGCGTGGCCGTCGCGAACGGGGGAGTTCGCCGACAAGATGAACAGGAGCCCGAAGTACGTCGTCTCGAGCACGCTTGACGACCCGCCGTGGGAGAACACGACGGTGATCAACGGCGAGGTCGCCCAAGAAGTGTCCAACCTGAAGCAGCAGCCCGGCGGAACCATCCTCGTCCACGGCAGTCCCCAGCTCGTGCGCACGTTGCTCGACCACGGGCTCGTAGACGAGCTTCGTCTCATGGTCTTCCCGGTCGTGCTCGGCCAGGGAAAGCGCCTCTTCGACGACGGGTTCGGCAAGAGTGCACTGCAGCTCGTCGAGTCCAGGCCGGTCGGCCCCGACGGGATCGTGATTCTCATCTACCGCCCGGCCGCCGATTCCGCCACATCCGACGCCGCGGCCTGATCTCGAGCCGAAAGACGCACGAGGCGCCGGGAGAGCGGCGCCTCGTGCGTGCCTTGTGCGGCCTGGGGCTCGCCGCTAGCCCTTGCTCCAGTTCTCGGCGTTGAAGCTCGGGCCTTGGCTGGTCGGGTTGTCGACCATTCCCTTCACCGACGTCTTGAACACGAAGTACGTCGGGCGCTGGAAGAGAGGGATCACGGGGACGTCGTTGCCCATGATCGCGCCGGCTCGGTTCACGAGCGCGAGCCGCTTCGCGTCGTTCAGCTCGCGATCGGACCGCTGGAGCAGCTGGGTCACGGTCCGGTTGCAGTACTCGAAGTAGTTGCTCGGACTGCCGCACGCGAAGGTGCTCACGACGTAGTGCGGATCGGTCGTGACGATCTGCGTGAACATCGCCAGGTCGAAGTCGTGCGCCGGCAGCTTGCTGCCGAACAGCGTGCCTGCCGGAACGAACCCGTTCCGGAGCTCGATGCCGGCCCTCTGGGCCTGGTCCTGGAAGATCGTGAACGCAAGCGCGCGCAGCGCGTTACCCGTCGTCGAGGCGAAATCGAAGGAGACCTTTGTTCCGCCGCACCGGAAGATGCCGTCCCCACCCTTGGAGCAGTTGTGGGCGTTCATCATCTGGTTGACCTTGGCCACGCTGTAGTTCCACTTGCTGAAGTGCTTCGGGTTGTAGCCCTTCTCGTTCGTCAATCGCGAGACGCTGTTGAGCACACCCACTCTTGGGTTGAGCGTTCCGTAGAGCGCCCGAGCGGCCGCAGTCCTGTTCAGCGACGTGATCAGCGCCTGGCGGAGCCACTTCTGCTTCGCCAGCGGGTTGCCCTTGGCCCCTTGCTGGATCTGGATGTGCTCCCACTGCAGCCCCAGGTGGGTGACCACGCGCAACCCTGCCTGGCCGCGTAGATCTGCCAGCGCGAGCTGCGGCTGCGGGTAGATCGCGTCGACCTCGCCCGAGCGGATCGCCTGGATCTCGGAGTTCGTGTTCGTGATGAAGCGGAACACGATCGAGTCCAGCTTCGCCGGCTTCCCGTACCACCCGCGGCGATTCTTCGTCAGCGTGACGCCCGAGCCGCGGTCGAAGCGGGTGAGCAGGAACGGCCCGTTCCCGATCGGGGCATTGCCCTTCTTCGGGTTGCAGATGCAGTCGTTCCAGACCGTCAGCATGTCCGTCCCCTGCAACGCATGCTGCGGGAGGACGTAGTTGAAGAGCCCTCGCCAGGCCGCGAAGTTCCGCTTGAACGTGATCTTCACGGTCTTCCCGTTGCCGCTGACGCTGCGGATGTCCTCCCAGCCGAGCGGGTCGATGTGCTCCTTGTACTTCGGACTCGTCGCGGTCTGCCAGGTGAACCGGAAGTCCTTACCCGTGACCTGGACACCGTCGCTCCAGCGGGCGTTCTTGCGGATCGTGTACGTCAGCCGCATCGGTCGCGTCTGCAGCTTGTACTTCGAGATCAGGTCGGGCTTGTACTTGAAGTCAGGGGTGACGAGAAAGGCGCCGCGAATGACCGGCGTCTGGAACACGACGTTCCAGAACGCGTTGCAGTCCACGTCCAGGATCAGGTTGAGACACCAGTCCGGGCCGCCGCCCTGCTCAGCACCGAAGACCAACGTGCCTGCCTTGCTTGCCGAGGCGCTCCCTGGTCCATTCACCCTTGCCGAACCCGTTGCGGCGATCGCAAGTGCCGCGAGGAGCGCTCCGGCGAGAAGCCAGAGCCTGCGTCGATGCATCTATCCCTCCTTCTTAGGCTTCGATCTGCGAGCCGGCACGGAAGACAGGCTTCGTTGGGCACAGACACGGGCTCGCAGACACGCGCATTACCTCCAATCGAGACTTGTGAGCGAGATGCGAGTTAGCCCTCGATTACGAGGAGGAATTGGGCGATCACGAAACACACGAGGCGCCGCGAGCGGCGCCTCGTGTGTGGATGCGGCCCCTACGGGGACTAGCCCTTGGACCAGTTCTCGGCGTTGAAGCTCGGGCCTTGGCTCGTCGGGTTGTCGAGCATGCCCTTGATCGACGTCTTGAAGACGAGGTACGTCGGGCGCTGGAACAGCGGGATCATCGGCACGTCGTTCCCGAAGATCGCGCCGGCTCTGTTGACGAGAGCGAGACGCTTCGCGATGTTCAGCTCGCGGTCGGACCTGGCAAGCAGCTGAGTGGCCGTCCGGTTGCAGTACTCCGTGTAGTTGGTCGCACTCCCGCACGAGAAGTTGGCCACGACGTAGTGCGGATCGACCGTGACGAGGAACGTGAACATCGCCAGGTCGAAGTCGTGCGCCGGCAGCTTGCTGCCGAACAGCGTGCCGGCCGGAACGAATCCGTTCTTCAGCTCGATACCTGCCTTCTGCGCCTGATCCTGGAAGATCGTGAACGCAAGCGCACGCAACGCGTTACCCGTCGTCGAAGCGAAGTCGAACGACACCTTCGTCCCGCCGCAGCGGAAGACGCCGTCGCCGCCCTTCGAGCAGTTGTGAGCCCGCATCATGTTCGCGACCTTGGTGGGGTTGTAGTTCCACTTGCTGAAGTGCTTCGGGTCGTAGGTCTTTTCGTTCGTGAGCCGCGTAAGGCTGTTCAGCACGCCCACGCTCGGATTGAGCGTCCCGTACAGGGCCTTGGCGGCGGCGCCCCGGTTGAGCGACGTGATCAGGGCCTGGCGGAGCCACTTCTGCTTCGCCAGTGGGTTGCCCTTCGCGCCCTGCTGGATCTCGATGTGCTCCCACGACAAGCTGAGGTGCGTGATCACCCGCAGACCGGACTGGTTGCGGAGATCCGCCAGCGCGAGCTGCGGTTGCGGGTAGATCGCGTCGACCTCGCCCGAGCGGATCGCCTGGATCTCGGAGTTCGTGTTCGTGATGAAGCGGAACACGATCGAGTCGAGCTTCGCCCGCTTGCCGTACCAACCACGCGGGTTACGGGTCAGAGTCACACCCGAGCCGCGGTCGAAGCGGGTCAGGAGGAACGGCCCGTTCCCGATCGGGGCGTTGCCCTTCTTCGGGTTGCAGATGCAGTCGTTCCAGACCGTCAGCATGTCCGTGCCCTGCAGGGCGTGCTGCGGTAGGACGTACGTGAACAGACCGCGCCAGGCCGCGAAGTTCCGCTTGAACGTGACCTTCACGACCTTCCCGTTGCCGGTCACGCTGCGGATGTCCTCCCACCCGAGCGGATCGATGTGGTCCTTGTACTTCGGGTTGGTCGCGGTTTGCCACGTGAAGCGCCAGTCCTTGCCGCTCACGGGCACGCCGTCGCTCCAGCGGGCGTTCTTGCGGATGTAATAGGTCACCCGCATCGGCCGGGTCTGCAGCTTGTACTTGCTGATCAGATCCGGCTTGTACCTGAACTGAGGCGTGAACAGGAACGCGCCGCGGATCACCGGCGTCTGGAACATCACGTTCCAGAACGCCGCGCAGTCCACGTCCAGGATCAGGTTGAGACACCAGTCCGGACCGCCGCCCTGCTCAGCCCCGAAGACCAGCGTGCCTGCCTTCTTGGCTGAGGCACTGTCTGATCCGCCAATCCTTGCCGAGCCGGTAGCGGCAAGCGCAAGCGCTGCGAGTACCGCTCCGGCCAGAAGCCAGAGGCTGCGTCGATGCATCGACTCCCTCCTTGTCAGGCACGAGCTGCGAGCCCGGAAACCCCACGTGTAGTTGCGACCTACCCCGGCTCGCAGTCGAGCGCGATTACGCGAACGGAGACTTCCGATCGGATGCGCGGGTTAGCCCGCGATTGCGAGAACGAATCGCAACATCACGAACGAGAACTCGTTGCCGTGAAGGCGACGCGCGTTACGCGGTCTTTCGGGTTGGCAGTCGCGCCTGGCTTCGTTCCTGAACCACTCGGTCGCGCCAGAGGCGTGCGGCCACGACACGCGTCGTCGCCACGAAGGTGTCCGCCGCGTCGGACAGCTCTCGCGTCCACGCCACCGCGATCAGTCGCGGCGGGAGCGGCGACTCGAAGCGGACGATCCTGAGGTCGCCGGCGAGCAGCTCGGCCGCCAGGCGGGGAATGAGCGCCGCGCCGAAACCGGCGGCGAGGAAGCCCTGCACGACCGTGTTGTCGTCGGAGCGGACTGCAAACCGCGGCTCGACGCCGTGCGCCCGCAGGTGCGAGATCACCCGCTGCGTGCTGCCGGAGGTCTTGAAGGCGATCAGTTTCAGCCCCCGCAGCTCCTCGAGCCGGATCACCGTTCGGCGAAGCGCGCGAGGGGCATTCGCGGGGACGACGAGCACGTACTCGTCCCTGGCGAGGGTCTCGACCTCGAGATCGCGCTCGAAGCGCATGGGCATGTCGACGAACGCCAGCTCGAGCTCGCCGTGGTCGAGCGCAGAGACGAGCTTCTCGTCTCCAGGAGCGTCCGTGAGGAGCACTCGGACGTCCGGAGCGCTCCGCGTCAACTCCCGCAGCACATGTGGCACGAGCTGTGCCGCGACCGTTTGGTACGTGCCGACCCGCAACGGGCCGTTCGAGAGCCCGCAGAGCTCCGCCTCGGCGACCGCGAGGCTCGCCTGGATCGCACGTGCATGGACGAGCAAACGTTCTCCGGCCTCGGTCAGCGTCAGAGGCTGCGAGACGCGGGGCCGGTTGACGAGCTTCTGGCCGACGCGGCGCTCGAGGGCGGCGAGCTGCTGGCTGACGGCCGGTTGTGAGTACCCGAGACGACGAGCTGCACCGTGGAACGATGCTTCTTCGGCCAGGGCCTTGAGCGCCGCGAGATGGCGAACCTCGATTCCTTGCCAGGCGCTGCGTCCGTCTTCGGTCACTCGGGAGTCCTTCGGGAATTCGCGAGTCGCGCCGACGACGTCTGGACGCCGATCGGTTGGTGCGACCCGCGCCGCTGAGCGGTGAGGGGGTCGAGTCGCAGGTTCCTCTCGGTTTCTCGGCTACTACTCGGGCGGAGCGCGCCCATGCGGCCGACTCGACTCCACCCCGACTACGCCGGCCGAGGCCGCCGAAGGTGTCCGCCGCCGCAATGCCCCTTGCATGTGTAATCGCTGTGACGACGAACTCGGCGGCGTTGTTAGCCGATTCGATATTTCATTCGATGCGCTTCTCGGCTCGGGCCGGTCGAGAGCGGTTTTGCGTAGGCCTACTGCGGCGCGGGAACGGCGAGCTGCGTCCAGACCGTGCCGTCCTCCGCGGGTGCGGGGCACCGAGGCCGGCGCGTCGAGATGCTCGCGACGACGCAGACATCCGTGAACGCGCGCCCCACGACGACCGAGAGGCGCCGGTCGAAGACGCCGTCGGCGTCCGGCGCGAGCGACCACTCGGCGAGGTTGCGTGACGGCTGCCCGGGTGCCAGACCGAAGATCCGCAGCGTCATCGACCGCGCCGGGCGCTGCGGCAGGTTCCGCGCCTTCAGCTTGACGAGGAGTCGCGGCGCTCGGACGAACGTCTCCCACAGCGCCGAGAGCTGTGGCCGCTCTTGCGGCCGAGAGACGTGGACGCGGACGCATCCCGTTGTGTTGCCTCGTGCGTAACAGGGCCTTGGCTCGTCTCCGATCCAGGCGCGGGCGCCGAGGTCGTCGAAGTCTCCGGGCGGGAGCTTCAGGTCGACGGTCTGCCGGACGTCGCCGCTCGAGTCCGGCCCGAGTGAGGCGCCGTACAACGGCTTCCCCGGCGTCCAGGTGCGCAGGCCGCCTTCGTCCGCGACTCGTACGAGCTGCTCGACCTCGACGATGATGTGGTCGTTCGAGCGCAGACCGACTCCGTACACGGAGACGGCGACGCTCGCGCCTTGCTTCGGCCTCACGGTGATGCTCGGCTGAGGCCGGTCGCTCCACGTGCTGACGCCCGCGTACACGGTGAAGAGGAGCGATGCGCCGAGCGCGGCGAGGCCGGCGTAGACGACGCGTCGTTCCGCATCCGATCCTTCGGGCAATCCGAACGCGGCCAGTGAACCGAGGAAGACGGCGACGGCCGCAGCGCCGAATGCGCCGAAGCTCGCCACCATGTGGTTCCGCGCCATTCGCCCCACCAGATCACCGGTGATCGCGAGCGCCGTGAGCACGGCACCGAGTGCCGGCAGTGCAGCGAGCAGGAAGCGCGCCGCACCCTTGGCCTCCTTCCCGACGGGGAGGAACCTCGGCATGCGGCGACGCTACTCCCGTTTCGTTACGAAACGATCAGGCCGGCGAAAGGAAACTCGGTGGCTCAGCCGCGAAGGTCGAGCGCTCCGAGCTCGAGCAACTCGCGTGTGAGTCGTAGTCCCTCCCGCCGCAGCCGCGTCGTCTCTTGCTGTCCGAGGCCGAGCTCGTCGGCCGTTCGCGCGATGAGCTCGCCGAGAGGCGTCCGCCCGTCGAGAGCGGTGACGACCTCGAGAGCCTCGCCCGATGCCTCCAGCGCGTGCTTCGTGCCTTCGGCGAGCTGGACGCGCGACTCCACGACGTCGCTGCCACCGTCGTCCGGTTCGAGCTCCTGCTCGACGCGGAACGCGACTCCCGGTGAGAGGCGTGCGTCGAGGAGGGCCTCACGGGGAAGCCCGCGCAGGCGTTTGCGTGCCTCGAAGGCGCGAAGGACCTGTTCGCTTGCTTCTTCCACGTCGTCGGCATCGACCGGATCGACCCGGACGGTCGGCTCCTCGCCGTCGTCTCGCCGCAGGATGACAACGCCCTCGCTCACCCAGTGCATTCCAAGATCGTCGAAGTAGGCGGCCCACTCGCCGAGAGCTTCCTCGAGCGCTTCCGGTTCGTGTGCCAGGTGGGCGTTCCACTCCGCAGCGTGGTCGAGCGCGTCCATGCCCATCGTGGGCAGGACCCAGCTTTCGCATCCGGTTGCCTCCACCCAGGCCAACACGCGCTCGTCCGCCGTCCTCTCGTCGCGTGCAAGCCAGCTGACCTGCACCGCCGCGAAGCCGCCGTTCGCGAGCTGCGCAGCCGACTGCTCCACCACGCGTTCCGAGACCTCGTCCGCGCGGAAGCCGCTGTCGCGGTATGCCCAACGGCGTTCTGGAGAGACGACGTACGGTGCGTTGCAGGTGATGTGGTCGAACGTCTCGCCCGCAACCGGCTCGAAGAGGCTGCCGTTGCGGCACTCGACGTTCGTCAAGCCGCTGAGAGCGGCATTGAGCTGCGTGTACGCAAGCGCGCGGTCGTTCACGTCGGTTGCGATGACGTGCCGCGCGTGCTGCGCCGCAAGCAGTGCATGGATCCCGCTGCCGGTTCCTACGTCGAGCGCGCGCTCGACCGATCGACGCGGCGTCAGCGAGTCGAGCACGCGCGCGGTCGGCGTATACGTCGCGACGTAATCGGGCGGGTCCTCCGACTCGAGCGAGAAACCGTCGGAGGCGAGCAGCAGCTTCCCGATCGGCAGGATGCGGCTTCGCGCCGCGACCTCGTCGCGCATGTCGGCCAAGCCCGTCGCCTCGAGCGCCTCGACACCGTTTGGACCGAGCGCCCGCGCCGCTTCGCGCTGCGAGACCGCGAGCTGTAGGAAGAAGAGGCGTACCGCGATCCCGAGCGGCGTACGCGGCAGGCGACGTGCTGCGATCGGCGCGTCGTCCCGATCGGTCGAGTACGCCTCGTCGCCGAGCACGCGATACACGCCGTCTTCGGTGTAGCCGAGACTGCGGAGCACACGACCGAGCGTTCGTGCAGCCGACTGGTCCGGAATCGGGTGCCGAGTCACAGCCTCGACCATCTCAGGCGGGAACGACGGCGTCGACGGCCTGGCGAAGGGAGCGAACGTACTCGCGCAGCGTGTCCGGGCCGTTCTCCGCGACCTCCACCGCGCGCGAGCCGACGATGATCCCGTCCGCGAGCTCAGCGGCCCCGCGCGCGTCCTCGGGCGTCGAAATGCCGAACCCTGCGTAGAGCGGGACCGTCGTGAGTGCGCGGGCACGCTCCACGAGCCGGGCGAGCCCGGGGGAAACGCCTTCGCGGGCGCCGGTCGTGCCGGTCAGCGTCACGAGGTACAGCCAGCCGTCGGTCTGCTCCGCCGCGAGGCGGATGCGGGCGTCGGTCGACGTCGGAGCGACGAGCTGAATCCGCTGGAGCTCGGGTCGGTCGTCGGCGGGGAGGTCGGCGACGATCAAGGACGAGGCGCCCGCCGCGTGCGCGTCAAGGTCGAACCGCTCCCAGCCGTAGGCCTCGAGAAGCGCGGCATACGTCATCGGCACGAGCGGCGTGTCCGGCACGAGCTCCTCCGTCCGGTGCAGGCACTCGAGGCACGCCTGCGTGCGCATGCCCTCGCTGAGCGCACGCTCGGCTGCGCGGCGGATCACGGGGCCATCGGCGAGCGGGTCCGAGAAGGGAAACCCGAGCTCGACGATGTCCGCGCCGCCGTCGACCGCGGCGGCCGCGAGCTCCGGCGTTGCCCGCCCCGACATCAGGTAGATGACGAGCGTCTTCACGCAACGTCGGCCGCGACGAGTGCGTAGAGCGTCGCATCCACGCGGACGCCGCCGTGACGGAGCAGGCGCCGCTTCACGCCCTCGCGCTCGAAGCCGAGCCGCTCGAGGACGCGCTCCGAGGCGTCGTTCCCGACACGAACATGCGCCTCGACGCGGACGATGCCGTTCGCGAAGGCGTGGTCGGCCATCGTGCGAACCGAGCGGGTGGCGATGCCTCGTCCGCGTGCGTCGACGAACAACCAGTAGCCGACCTCCACGGTGTCGCGAAGCGGGT
Source organism: Actinomycetota bacterium (assembly GCA_046727655.1). Classification (GTDB taxonomy): domain Bacteria; phylum Actinomycetota; class Thermoleophilia; order Gaiellales; family Gaiellaceae; genus 3-1-20CM-4-69-9. The sequence continues at coordinate 44,201 of JBKPDB010000001.1, read as the reverse complement.
CGAAGCGGCTGAGGTTCGTCCCGCCGAGGATCCGTCCGGTCTCGGTGTCCTCGACCACATAGGGCGCGAGGAGGCCGCGCTCCCTGAGCATCGGCAGCCGCTCGTGCAACAACACTCGCAGCCCGTCGGCGTCGACGGGCGGCAGGCCGGCTTCGCCCCCGACCTGCGGATCGCGGAACGCCGGCGCCACGATGTCGATATCGGCGTCGCTCGGTGCGCGCAGCAGGAGCTCGTCGGCGCTCAGCGTTTCGGGAAACCGGTAGGTCGACATCTGCGCGGTCGCGAGGTCCGATCTCACTGTGCCAGCACTTCCTCGAGATCCTTGTCGCCGCGACCGGAGAGGCAGACGAGCACGAGCTCCTCCTCGAGCTCCCGTGCACGCGCGAGCGCGTGCGCCGGCTCGAGGGCCGGGATGATTCCTTCGAGGCGCGTCAGATCGCGGAAGGCGGCGAGCGCCTCGTCGTCGTCCGCTCGCACGTACTCCGCACGGCCGCTGTCGCGGAGCCATGCATGCTCGGGGCCGACGCCCGGATAATCGAGCCCGGCCGAGATCGAATGCGCGTCGGCGATCTGCCCATCCTCGTCGGCAAGCACGGACGACCGGGCTCCGTGCAGCACCGCCGGCCTGCCCGTCACGAGCGACGCCGCGTCGGCCGCTTCGACGCCGACGAGGCGGACGTCCAGATCGTCGATGAAAGCTGTGAAGATGCCGATCGCGTTCGAGCCGCCGCCGACGCACGCGACCACCACTTCCGGCAGTCGACTCTCGGTCTCGAGCATTTGCGCGCGCGCCTCGCGGCCGATGACGGCCTGTAGCTCGCGGACGATCTCCGGGTAGGGCGCAGGCCCGACGCACGAGCCGATGAGGTAGTGCGTCGTCTCGACGTTGGTGATCCAGTCGCGAATCGCTTCGCTCGTCGCCTCCTTGAGCGTCCGAGTGCCGAAGTCGACCGGTCGGACTTCCGCGCCGAGCAGGCCCATGCGCTCGACGTTCGGGCGCTGCCGGCGCATGTCCTCCGAGCCCATGTACACCACACACTCGAAGCCGAAGCGAGCACAGACCGTCGCGGTCGCGACGCCGTGCTGCCCGGCGCCCGTCTCCGCGACGATCCGACGCTTGCCCAGCCGGCGGGCGATCACCGCCTGACCGATCGCGTTGTTGAGCTTGTGCGCGCCTGTGTGGAGCAGGTCCTCGCGCTTGAGATACAGCCGCTGCTCGGGGGCAAAGCGCTCTGCTCGGGTCAGCGATGTCGGCCGTCCGGCAAAGGTGCGTCCGAGCTCGTCGAGCTCGGCGCGGAAGCTCGGGTCTGCCTGCGCCGCCTGCCAGCCGGCCTCCAGCTCGTCGAGCGCCGGGATGAGCGTCTCGGGGACATAGCGCCCGCCGTACGTTCCGAAGAGCCCGGTCGCGGCCCTCATCTCGCCGCCGCGACGAACGCGCGCACCTTGTCGTGGTCCTTGATGCCCGGCTCGGCCTCGAGCTTCGAAGCAGCGTCCACCGCCCACGGGCGCACGGCACGGACGGCTTCCCGAACGTTGTCCGGGCCGAGCCGCCCGGCGAGCACGACCCGTCCCGAAGCTGCGGCGGCGCGCTGCAGGTGCAGTGGATCCTCTTGGCCCCACGGGAGGTCGACGACCTGTGCGACGGTCTCCCCATCACGCAAGAGCACGGCGTCCCGTCCGCGCACGCGCCCTTCTTCTCGTGCGTACAACTGGACGAGATCCGAGCCGGCGTCCTCTGCCTCGCCGACGAAGACCGCGACGCTCAGGCGATCGTCGGGCACGGGCAAGACCTCCGCCGCTCGGCGGGGGCTCTCTTCGGCGAGGATGAACCCGAGCATGTCCGCGCCCGCCTCGACCGCGGCGTCGACGTCTTCGCTTCGCGTGAGGCCGCAGACTTTCACGAGCGGCCGCGACAGGATCTCCTCGAGCTTCGCGGCCGGCTCGCCGGCCTGCATCAGCGCGGAACCGATGAGGACGGCGTCCGCACCTGCGGCCTCTGCAGCTGCACCTTGCGCGCGCGAGTGGATCCCGCTCTCCGCGACGACGACGCCGGCGCGTCGCTTGCACCGCGCAATCAGGTCGAGCTGGCCGGCGCGATCGACCTCGAAGGTCGAGAGGTCACGCGCGTTCACGCCGATGATCTCCGCGCCGAGATCGAGCGCACGCTGGAGCTCGTCGGCGTCGTGAGCCTCGACGAGCAGCTCGAGCCCGATGTGGTGCGCGTACGACATGAGTGCCGCCGCCCGAGCATCGTCGAGGTCACGTAAGAGGAGGAGCGCCGCGTCGGCGCCCGCGGCCTCGAGCTCGAGCAGGACGGGCTCGTCCGTGAAGAAGCCCTTCGCAAGGAGCGGGGCACCGGTAGCTGCGCGTGCCGCCCGCAGGTCTTCGACCGAGCCACCGAAACGCTCATCGACGAGGATGGAGATCGCCGCCGCGCCGGCGCCGGCAAACGCTCGGGCGAGGCCCGCGGGATCAGCGTCCGGACGGAGGTCGCCGGCGGACGGAGAACGGCGCTTGACCTCCGCGATCGCGCAAAGGCCCGGCGTGGCCAGCGCATCGTGGAAGCGACCCATCACGCGCTCACCGTCTCGCGTGTGAACGCCACGAGCAGGTCGAGCCGCTCCGACGCGGCGCCCGAATCGACCGCCTCGCGCGCAAGCTCGAGCCCCTCGCGCAGGTCAGCGGCGTGCCCCGCAGCAGCAATCGCCCCGGCCGCATTGAGCAGGATCGCGTTTCGCTTACCGCCGTCTTCTCCGGCGAAAACGTCGAGAATCGCCTGCGCGTTCTCGCGCGGGGAGCCGCCGCGGAGCTCCTCAACGGTGCATCGTGCCAACCCGAGCTCCTCCTGCGGATCGAGCCGTCGCTCGCGCACCATATCGTCGACGACCTCGCAGACAACGTTCGGCCCGACGGGCGACAGCTCGTCGATCCCGCCGGCGCCGTGAACGACGAACGCCCTTCTTGCACCAAGGTGCGCCAGGACCTCGGCGATCATCCGCACAAGGTCGGCAGAGTAGACGCCGACGACTTGCGCCCTCGCGCCGGCCGGGTTCGTGAGCGGGCCGAGGACGTTGAACACCGTTCGAGTCGCGAGCTCCTTCCGCACGGAAGCGGCATGGCGCATCGCCGGATGGTGCGACGGAGCGAAGAGGAACCCGAAGCCGAGCTCGTCGATCGATCGTGCGATTCGCTGTGGCTCCAGGTCGAGAGCGAAGCCGAGCGCCTCCAGGACGTCGGCCGAGCCGCACGCCGAGGAGACGGCGCGGTTGCCATGCTTCGCGACGCCGGCACCAGCGGCGGCTGCGACGAGCGCGGCAGCAGTCGAGATGTTGATCGTCTGCGCGCCGTCGCCGCCGGTGCCGGCGGTGTCGACGAGGTCGCTGCGGCGCGGGCGAACCGAGACTGCGCGCTCGCGCATCGCCTCCGCAAAGCCCGCGATCTCCTCGACTGTCTCGCCCCTCGATCGCAGTGCGACGAGGAATCCGCCGATCTGCGCCGGCGTTGCCCTGCCGCCCATGATCTCGCGCATCACGGTGCGCGCGTCGGCGAGCGACAACCGCCGCCCGTCGAGCACTTTCGTGATCGCCGCCTGAATCACAGCTGCAGGAAGTTTCTCGCGATCTCGCGCCCGAGCGGCGTCAGCACCGACTCCGGATGGAACTGCACGCCGTCGACCGGCAGTCGGCGGTGGCGCACGGCCATGATCTCCCCGTCTTCCGCGGTCGCCGAGACCTCCAGGAGATCGGGGATCGACAGCGCCGCGAGCGAGTGGTACCGGCCCACGTCGATCTCGCCGGGAAGGTCCGCGAACAGCCCGCGGCCGTCATGCCGAACCGTGCACGCCTTCCCGTGGACGAGCTCACGTGCGGCGCCGATCTCGCCGCCGAACGACTCCACGATCGCCTGATGCCCGAGGCAGACGCCGAGCGTCGGCGTCGTCGGCGCCAGCCGGCGAATGATCTCCAAGGTGGCGCCGGCGTCGGCCGGTCGACCCGGGCCGGGGGAGAGGACGAGGTGCGAAGGCGCGATCCTCGCCGCTTTCTCTGCATCGAGGGAGTCGTTTCGCCGCACAGTGACCTCCGCGCCGAGCTCGCCGAACAGGTGCGCGAGGTTGTACGTGAACGAGTCGTAATTGTCGACGAGCAGGATCATCGCTGTTCCGATTCGGCGAGGTCGATCGCCGCCTCGACGCCGGCGAGCTTGCGCAGACACTCCTCGTGCTCGGCCGCCGGGTCCGAGTCGGCCACGATCCCGGCACCGGCCTGCAGATGCGCGACGCCGTCGCGCAAGACGATCGTGCGAATCGCGATGCACGTGTCGAGCACGCTCTCGTCCGGCAGGGCGTAGCCGACGGCGCCCGCGTACGGGCCGCGTCGCCGCGCCTCCAGCTCGGAGATCAGCTGCATCGCGCGCACCTTCGGTGCGCCGGAGACGGTGCCGGCGGGGAAGCACGCGCGAAGCAGATCGAACGGAGAGACACCCTCTCGCAGGTCGCCGGCCACCTGTGAGACGAGATGCGTGACATGCGAGTACCGCTCGACCTCGAGGAACTTCTCCACCGCGACGCTGCCGGGGACGCAGACGCGCGACAGGTCGTTGCGGCCGAGATCGACGAGCATGATGTGCTCCGCGCGGTCCTTGTCGGACGCGAGCAGGCGTTCGGCGTCGCCCTCGCCGCGCTCGGTCGTGCCCGCAATGGGGTTGACGCCGGCGCGGCCGCCCTCGCACTTGACGAGTGTCTCCGGCGACGAGCCGATCAGGGCGAGACCGTCCAGCTCCAGCAGGAAGAGGTACGGCGAGGGATTGACTCGGCGCAGCGCACGATAGAGCTCCAGCGCCGATGTCGACGTAGGCCGCTCCGCTCGCTGCGAGAGCACGATCTGGAAGGCGTCGCCCGCACGGATGTGGTCCTTCGCCGCGGCGACGGACGCCTCGAAGTCGGCGCGACCCGGTGCACGCCGTGCGAACCCGCGCCGCCCGTTGCCATGCGGGAGCCGTGGCACGGGCCGCGCCAAGAGCTGCTCCACCTCGTCGGGATCGCCGCGGATCACCTCCGCCGTCCCGAGGACGTGGTCGAACCGGATGAGCACGTCCGCGACGAGGAAGCGGCTCTCCGGCAGGCCGGTCTTCTCGTCCGGGAGGGACACGGTCGGTTCGAGCCTGGCGGCGTAGTCGTACGCGACGTAGCCGACGACCGGCTCGCCGCACGCCTCCGCTTCGGCGAGGTAGCAGAGATGGGAGCCGCAACCGACGAGAGAGTGCCGGCCGAGGCGGCCGCGCTCGACGGACTCGAGCAGGAAGGCGGCACGACCCTCTTGCCGGAGCCGCAGGTAGGCACCGAGCGGTGTGACGAGGTCGGTGGCGATGTCTGGTGCGATGGTCATCGAGATCCTCCGTTCCGTGGGCGGGATGCAAAAAGACCTTCTGGGTGGAAGGTCTGGGAGAGCGGAACGGGCTGTCTCTGGCCTAGGTCAGTGCAGACGCAGGCTCCCGCTCCGCTCGCACGACCAGGCCCAGGTGCGGATCACGGGAGACATCGCTTTCAGAGTAGGCGCGTCCGCCACGCCGGTCAAGCGCGCGGGCGCGGGCGCGTGTAGTCCTCGACGTACGGCGGCACCGGCTCTGCTACTCCCTCGTCGGCGACCGGCCGGCGGGGCGCGAGCTCGAGCGGGACGAGGCCCGCCCAAACCGGGAACGACAGGTCGGCTTCGTCATCGGTCGGCGGACCGCTGCGCACTTTCGCGGATGCCTCGTCGAGCCCCAGCGCGAGGATCGTCGTCCCCTTGATTTCGCCCTCGCTCGGCCGTCTGGCGTCGGCCCAGCGTCCGGGGACGACATGCTCCACGACGCGCTCCATCGCATGGAGCTTCTCGTCGCGATCGGTCACCTCTTGCGCGCGACCGAGCACGACGGCGGAGCGGTAGTTCATCGAGTGGTTGTAGACCGAGCGCGCGAGGACGAGCGCGTCGAGCAGCGTGACCGTGACGCAGACGTCGACGCCGGCCTTCAGGTTGCGGAGCAACCGGCTGCCGGGCGAGCCGTGGATGTAGAGGATGTCGCCGTCGCGTGCGTGAATCGTCGGGATCACGAACGGCTGTCCCTCGACCACGAACCCGACGTGACAGAGCAACGCCTCGTCGAGGATTCCGTGGATCGTCGCGCGGTCGTAGTCACCGCGCTCGGGGTGGCGCCGGACGGTCGTTCGGGTGGTCGGCGCGGGAGGCATGGGTCAAGCGTATTGGTCGTCGTCGCTGCCGTCGGGAAGTGGCCACGAGCTAGGCTCAATCTGGTGGCACGCTCTGTGATCGTCTCTGCGGTTCGCACGCCTTTCGGGAAGCTGGGCGGGTCGCTTGCCGACAAGGAAGCGACGGCGCTCGGCGCGATCGCGATCCGCGCTGCGCTCGACCGCGCCGGCGTCGAGAACGACGAGGTCGAGTACGTGATCATGGGCCAGGTCCTGCAGGGCGGCGCAGGGCAGGCCCCGTCGCGCCAGGCGTCCATCGGCGCCGGACTACCGATCGAGGTCGGCTCGGACACGATCAACAAGGTCTGCGCCTCGTCGATCCGAGCGGTCGAGATGGCCGACCAGATGATCCGTGCAGGCGACCACGAGGTCATCGTCGCAGGCGGCATGGAGTCGATGTCGAACGCGCCGTACGTCCTCAAGAAGGCGCGCTTCGGCTATCGCCTCGGCGACGGGACGCTGATCGACCTGATGACGCACGATGGCCTCACGTCCACGTTCGACAAGCGGCACATGGTGGAGCAGGCGTCATTCGTCTCCCGCGAGCTCGGCATCCCGCGCGAGGACCAGGACCGTTGGGCCATACGCTCGCACGAGCGTGCGATCGCCGCGATCGATAACGGGAAGTTCCGGGAGGAGATCGTCCCTGTCGGCGACTTCGCCGTCGACGAAGGCCCGAGGCGCGACACCTCCTACGAGAAGCTGTCGAGGCTGAAGCCGGTCTTCGACCCTGAAGGGACGACCACTGCCGGAAACGCGCCGGGCGTCAACGACGGGGCCGGGGCACTCGTCGTGACGAGCGAGGAGTTCGCGCGGAAGCGCGGGCTCGAGGTCCTCGCGACGATCGTCTCGCAGGCATACGTCGCCGACGAGTTCGCGTATCTCGCGCGCACGCCCGCGAAAGCCGGCAGCCAGGCCTTGGCCAAGGCAGGGAAGAAGATCGGCGACGTCGAGCGCGTCGAGCTGAACGAAGCGTTTTCGTCCGTCGTGCTCAATTCGGCGAAGATGCTCGACGTCGATCCCGCAAAGGTGAACGTGAACGGAGGCGCCGTCGCGCTCGGCCATCCGATCGGCGCTTCGGGGGCACGGATCCTGGGGACGATGATCCACGAGCTGAGGCGCAACGGCGGCGGACTGGGTCTCGCGGCGATCTGCTCGGGCGGCGGTCAGGGAGACGCGCTCCTGATCGAGGTCTAGCCGGCCGCGCGGTCATAAGGTTCCGCGCGTGACGTTCGAGCACGTCCTCGTTGTCGGCGCCGGCCAGATGGGCGGCGGGATTGCGCAGGTCGTTGCGGCTTCAGGTCGCCGGGTGTCGCTGCACGACGCGGAGCCGGGCGCAACCGAGAAGGCCCTCGGAGTGATGGAGAAGAGCCTGGCGAAGCTCGCGGAGAAGGGCGGCGCCGCACCGGACGAGGTACTCGAGCGTGTCTCGCCCGTCGAGGATCTCGTCGCCGCCGATCTGATGATCGAGGCGGTCGTCGAGGACGCCGCCGTCAAGGAAGACATCTTCCGTCGGGCGGACGAGACGTTGCCGGAGGCTGCGGTGCTGGCGTCGAACACCTCGTCGATCCCGATTTGCTCGCTTGCCGCCGCGACATCCCGCCCGGGCAAGGTCATCGGAATGCACTTCTTCAACCCAGTGCCGGTGCTGAAGCTCGTCGAGATCATCCGAGCCCGGGAGACCTCCGACGAGACGGCGACGGCGGTCACGGAGTTCGCGCGCGAGCTCGGCAAGGTGCCGGCAGTCGCCAACGACTTTCCGGGGTTCGTCTCGAACCGGATCCTCATGCCCTTCATCAACGAGGCGGTCTGGGCCCTGCAAGACGGCGTCGCCGACGCCGAGGCGATCGACACGATCGCGAAGCTGGGGTTCGCGCATCCGCTGGGACCGCTGGCGCTCGCCGACCTGATCGGGCTCGACACGTGCGTGGCGATCATGGAAGTGCTTCGCGACGGACTCGGCGACGACAAGTACGAGCCGTGTCCCCTGCTGCGTGAGCACGTCGCGGCCGGACGCCTGGGTCGCAAGTCCGGCGGGGGCTTCTACAGCTACTCCTGAGCAAGAGCCCAAGCGCTAGCGTTCACCGACGGTGGACTTCGAGCTCACGCAGCATCAGCGCGAGATCCAGGCGCTGACGCGGGACTTTGCCGGCGCAGAGATCGATCCACACGCGGCGCAGTGGGATCGCGACCATCACTTCCCACGCGACCTGTTCTCGAAGCTCGCCGAGCTCGGGCTCATGGGCGTTTGCGTGCCGGAGGAATACGGCGGAGCCGGCGCCAACTTCCTCTCGTACATCCTCGTGCTCGAGGAGCTCTCGCGCGCCGACGCGGGAGTGGGCGTCACCCTCGCCGTGCACACGAGTGCCACTACGCTGCCGATCCTCACGTTCGGGACGGACGAGCAGAAAGCGCGTTTCGTCCCGCCGCTCGCGCGCGGGGAGCACCTCGGCGCGTTCGCCCTGACGGAGGCCGAGGCAGGGTCGGACGCCGGCGCACTCCGGACGAAGGCAGAACCGAGCGACGAAGGCTGGGCGATCACCGGTGCGAAGCAGTGGATCACGAACGGCAGGCACGCGGGAACGTTCCTTCTCTTCGCGCGCACGGACGCCGAGACCGCAGGTGCGCGCGGTGTGAGCGCGTTCGTGCTCGACGACGAGCATGTCCGTGTGACCCGCGACGAGGAGAAGCTGGGTCTGAACTCGTCGGTGACGAACGACATCGTCGTCGAGGACGCGCGCGTCGGCCGCGATCGGCTGCTGCACGAGGAGAACCGCGGCTTCCGCGTGGCCATGGTGACGCTCGACGGCGGGCGCATCGGCATCGCTGCGCAAGCGCTGGGAATCGCCCAGGCGGCGTACGACGTCGCGCGCGAGTACGCGACCGAGCGCCGCGCCTTCGGCCATCGCATTGGGGACTTCCAGGCGATCCAGCACAAGCTCGCGAACATGTCGATGGAGATCGACGCGGCGCGCCTGCTGGTGTACCGCGCCGCCTGGCTGAAGCAGGAGGGAAGGCCGCACACCGAGGAGGGTGCGAAGGCGAAGCTCTTCGCATCCGAGATGGCGCGGCGGCAGACGGCGGAGGCGATCCAGGTGCTCGGCGGTTACGGGTACACGAAGGAGTTCCCTGTCGAGCGCTACTACCGCGACGCCAAGATCACCGAGATCTACGAGGGGACGAGCGAGATCCAGCGCCTCGTGATCGCAAGGTCGATCCTGGGCCTGACCGAACGCTCGCTGGCGGTCAGCTGACGATGTCTTTCACTTTCAGGTACACGCGCGCGCGTAACCCCCACCCTCAAGGGTGGGGCTCGAGCCCGCCACCCTCGTGGTCGACGGTATCGTCTTTCGACGCGCACATGTGTGTCGATTTCGCACCGATTTGCTGGAGCCGGGCGTGAGCGCGCGCCGGCGCGACGAGCCCGTTCGGCTGACGCGCATCTACACGCGCGCGGGCGACCGCGGTGAGACGTCGCTCGGGGACGGCTCGCGAGTGCCGAAGCTCGACTGCCGCATCGGAGCGTTCGGCGCCGTCGACGAGCTCAACGCGGCGATCGGGGTCGTCCTTGCCGGCTCCGACCTGCCGGAGCGCCTGCGCAGCCCCCTCGAGCACGTCCAGAACGACCTCTTCGACGTCGGCGCCGACCTGTCCGTCCCTTACGGCGTCACCGATCGCCTACGCGTCGAGCAATCACATGTCGAACGGCTCGAGTCCTGGTGCGACGAATTCAACGCCGACCTGCCGATGCTCAAGAGCTTCGTGCTGCCGGGCGGGACGGAGGCCGCAGCCCGGTTGCACGCTGCGCGCACCGTCTGCCGTCGCAGCGAGCGGGAGGCGCTCGTGGCCGACGGAGAGATCGGTATCAACCCGCTCGTGCTCGCGTACCTGAACCGGCTCTCCGACTTCCTGTTCATCGCGGCGCGGAGCGCCAATACCGCCGCGGGCCGAGACGAGCCGCTCTGGCGACCCGGCGGCGACGCATAGCACCACCTCCGCGGCCGTAGAATCTGCATAAGCATGGCGACGACCGAGGATCCGCGCGCGCCGTCCGCCGAGCCGGAACGCCGCAGCCAGGCTGAGGTCGACGCCGTTCGTGGAGTCGACGAGTGGAGGCGCGAGCTCTACGAGGCGACGGCGGAGCGCCAACGAGAGCTGTTCTCGACGTTGTCGGGGCTCGAGAACGAGCCTCTGTACACGCCCGACAACGTCGACGTCGACTACGAGCGCGACCTCGGCTATCCGGGCGTGTATCCGTTCACGCGCGGGGTCTATCCGTCGATGTACCGCGGCAAGCTCTGGACGATGCGGCAGTTCGCCGGCTTCGGCACGGCGGAGGAGACGAACGCACGCTTCCGCTACCTCCTGGAGCACGGCCAGACGGGGCTGTCCACCGCGTTCGACATGCCCACGTTGATGGGCTACGACTCCGACCACTCGCGCTCGCTGGGCGAGGTCGGGCGCGAGGGCGTGGCGATCGACTCGCTCGACGACATGGAGACGCTCTTCGAGGGGATCCCGCTCGACGAGGTCTCGACGTCCATGACCGTGAACTCCCCGGCGGCGATGTTGCTCGCGTTCTATCTCTGCGTCGGCGAGGAGCAGCGAGTGCCGCGCGAGCGGCTCCGCGGGACGATCCAGACGGACATCCTCAAGGAGTACATCGCGCAGAAGGAGTGGATCTTCCCGCCCGAGCCGTCGATGCGGCTCGTGATCGACATGGTCGAGTTCTGCGCGCGCGAGATGCCGCTCTTCCATCCGATCTCCATCTCGGGCTACCACATCCGCGAGGCAGGCTCGACGGCTGCACAGGAGCTGGCGTTCACGCTCGCGGACGGCTTTGCGTACGTCGAGGCGGCGATCGAGCGCGGGCTCGACGTGGACGACTTCGCGCCGCGGCTGAGCTTCTTCTTCAACGCGCACCTGGACTTCTTCGAGGAGATCGCGAAGTACCGCGCCGCACGGCGGATCTGGGCGCACGAGATGAAGGAGCGCTACGGCGCACGCAACCCTCGCTCGTGGCTGATGCGATTCCACACCCAGACCGCGGGCGTCTCGCTCACGGCCCAGCAGCCGGAGGTGAACATCATCCGGACGGCGCTCGAGGCGCTCGCCGCGGTGCTCGGCGGGACGCAGTCGCTGCACACGAATTCGTTCGACGAGGCGCTCGCGCTACCGACGGAGAACGCCGTCCGGTTGGCGCTGCGCACGCAGCAGGTAATCGCGCACGAGACCGGCGTCGTCAACACCATCGATCCGCTCGGCGGCTCGTACTACATGGAAGAGCTAACGAACCGCCTGGAGGCGGAAGCGTACGAGTACTTCGACCGCATCCGGCGACTCGGCGGCGTCATCCCCGCGATCAAGGAGAACTTCTTCCAGCGGGAGATCGCCGAGGCGTCGTTCCGTTACCAGTACGAGGTCGAGCAGAAGCAGCGGATCGTCGTCGGCGTCAACCGGTACACGCACGAGGACGAGCAGCCGCTCGAGATCCTCCGCATCGATCCGGCGCTCGAGGAGAAGCAGATCCGTCGTGTGCAGTCCCTGCGCGCACGACGTGACTCCCCGGCTGTTGAAGCTGCGCTCGCCCGGCTGAAGGAAGACGCCGCGACGGACGGCCGTAACCTGATGCCGCCGATCGTCGACGCCGCGAAGGCGTACGTGACGATGGGCGAGATGTGCGACGCCCTTCGCGAGGTCTGGGGGGTCTGGAGAGAGACGCCTGTTTTCTGAGCCCTAGGCAAGGCGGGGTCTCCGCAGTTCACGCCGTTGCTCTCCTCTGGGGGAACCTCCAGGTTCCCCCAGACCCCCTCCACTGGTCCGCTCCGCGGACACGCGCTTAGCGCGCGGGACCAGCGGTCGACTCCCGCACGACGAGGCGCGTCGCAAGCTCGACGCGCAGTGCCTCGACGCGCTGCTTGTCGAGCAGACGGACGAGCAGGCTGACCGCCATCCGGCCCATCTCCGCAAGCGGCTGACGAACCGTCGTCAGCGCCGGCGTGACGATGGCCGCCTCCTCCGTGTCGTCGAACCCGACGATCGAGAGGTCCTCCGGAACCCGCAGGCCTCGCGCACGCGCCGCGCGCATCGCGCCGATCGCCAAGTTGTCGTTGAACGCGAAGATCGCCGTCGGAGGATCGGGCAGCTCGAGCAGTGCGGAGCCGGCCTCGTAGCCGCCGGAGATCATCCAGTTCGAGACGACCTCGAGCGTCGGATCGGGGACGACCCCCGCGGCAGCGAGCCCGGCGTGGTAGCCGTTCCGACGCTCCTCGGTCGCCACCCACCCCTCGGCGCCGGTGATCACGCCGATCCGGCGGTGACCGTGCGAGAGCAGGTGCTCAGTCGCGCTCTTTGCACCGGACGCGTGCGCAGCGGTGACCGACGGGATCCCCTCTCCGAGCTCGAGGCGCGGATCGACGACCACGAACGGGAACCGCTGATCCTGGAGAAGCATCAGCTCGTCACTCGTCTCCTCCGGCAAGAGCAGAATCGCTCCGTCTGTCGTTCCGTGCATGAGGCGGTCGAGCAGCGTGACCTCACGCTCGTGTTGATGAAGCGTGGGGCAGAGGATCGCCCGCATGTCCTGCTCGTAGAGGCCTTCGGCCGCGCCGGCGAGGATGAAGGAGAAGTACGGCGCGTGGACGATCGGCAGCGTGACGCCGACGAGGCCGGTGCGGCCTGCTGAGAGCGCGCGGGCGCTCCGGTTCGTCGAGAAGCCGAGCCGGCGAACGACCTCGAGCACGGCCTCGCGGGTCTCGTCGGAGACGTCGGGGCGGTCGTTGAGGACGCGCGAGACCGTCGCGATGGAGACACCGGAGAGCCGCGCGATGTCGCGGATCGTGGTGGGACGGGGTTCTGCGCGAAGAGTTGCCATCACTTGTTCCGGAACCGTTTTCGGCCCGCAACGAGTTTAGCCATGCGGATCTCGCAAGTCAAAGGGTTGACATGATTTCCAGGATGTGTTAACCGTTTCCGGAACAATTTCCGGTCGGCCCTCCGCGGGCCCTTGAGCAGGGGCAAGGAAAGGGGAAGGGAATGGAAGCTTCAGCACGGTCGCTTCGCGGTCGGGCGAGGATGACGGGTGCGGTGGTCGTCGCCGCCTCTGTCGCCGTCCTCGTCCTGGTCGCGCAATCGGCCCCCGCGGCGCACGATCGCGCGGCGGCGCCGATGGCGAAAGGGCATGCGTGTGTCGTCGCCACCGGCTCGGGCGATCAACCGTTTACGCGCAACTTCAACGTCTTCGACGCCGGCGCCCAGCGCGACTTCACGCGGGGCGGAATCTACGAGAACCTCGTGATCTCGACCGCTTTCGGCGGCGGGCACGTCTACAAGGTGCTGGCGAAGAAGTTCGCCTACACTCGCGGCGGGCGCACGCTGCTGATCACGATCCAGCCGAACGTCAAGTGGTCGGACGGCAAGCCGTTGACGGTGCAAGACGTCGTCTACAGCCTCACGGCCGGTCGCCAGGACAAGTTCATGGACCACATCAACCTGGTCGGCGCGAACAGCAACATCGCCTCGGTCAAGGCGGCCGGGAAGAACAGGGTCGCGATCAACTTCAAGCAGGTCGACTCGACGTTCATCTCGACCCTCGCGAACGTCTTCATCGTGCCGAAGCGCATCTGGTCGAAGGTGAAGGACGTTGCGAGCTTCACCAACCCGAACCCGGTCGGAACGGGCCCGTTCAACCGGATCACGCGCTTCAACGCGCAGGACTACGTCCTCAGCAAGAACCCGAGCTACTGGAAGAAGGGCTTCCCGAAGGTCCCGTGCATCGAACGCCTTGCGGCTGCGAGCAATGACGCTGCGTTGCTACAGATCGTGCAGGGCCAGGCCGACTGGACGCACAACTTCGTCCCGAACGTCGAGAAGGCCTACATCGCGCACGACAAGAAGCACTACCACGCGTCGTACCTCGGCGTCGGCCTCCCGGTCGGGCTCTTCTTCGACCTGACGAAGTACCCGTATAGCCTGCCGGCCTTCCGGAAGGGCATCAGCCAGGCGATCGACCGGCAAAAGGTCGTCAAGCTCGGCGAGTACGGCTATGCACCTGCCGTGAACGCGCTCGGGATCGAGAAGATCTACGGCAAGTGGCTCGATCCGAAGCTGAAGGCACAGGCCAAGCGGCTTGCCACGTACTCGCAGGCGGCCGCTCGCAAGACCTTCACCGACGCCGGCTTCCGGTATCGGGGCGGTGACCTGATCGATCCGCGCGGCGATCGCGTGCGCTTCCAGATGCACGTGATCGGCGGCTGGTCGGACTGGGTGGCGTCGCTGCAGATCATCGCGAACAACCTGCAGGACGTCGGGATCGACGCCTCGGTGAAGCTCGAGCCCGACTGGGGCGCCTGGCAGCCGAACGCGATGAGCACGAAGTTCGTGACGCTGCTCTGGAACTACGGCGCCGAGGACCTGACGCCGTACTCCTACTTCTTCTCGCACTACGACCCGTCGACCAATCTCGGCGCAGGCGTCGATGCGTCGGCAACGGGTAACTGGGAGCATTTCCAGCATGCGAACGGCGCCTCCCTCCTGAAGCAGTTCAAGACCACGATGAACGTGAAGAAGCAAAAGCAGCTCGCGTACAAGCTCGAAAAGATCTGGCTCGACAACCTCCCGGCCGTCCCGCTGTTCGTCGGACCGCGGTGGTCCACGTACAGCACGAAGTACTGGACGGGCTTCCCGACCTACAAGAATCCCTACGTCGATCCCATCTTCAGCACAGGACAGCAGGTGGAGAAGATCCTCCTCTCTCTCCGCCCCGTGAGGACGGGTAAGTAGAGGTCGGTTCGTCCAGCTAAGAGCGATGCCGCGGGCGGGGCTCCCCCTCCTCGGCTAGTGCCCGCGGCGTCGCTCGTCTCTCGACGTTGAACGCGTCATGATCTGAGGGAGGCAATCGGTGCGGTTCATCGTCCGACGATTGATGTTCTACGTGATCGCCTTCTGGGCCGCGATCACGCTGAACTTCATGCTGCCGCGGCTGATGCCGGGCTCACCGCTCGACGGTGTCCTGATCCGCTACGCGGACGTGATCCGTTCGAACCCAGGGATGCTCCAACAGCTCAAGCAGCAGCTCGGCTCCGCGGACGAGCCGATCTGGTCGGCCTATCCGCACTACCTCTTGGACACCGTGACGGGCAACTTCGGCCTGACTCGAGAATCGACGGCGCAGTCGGTCCCCGTCTCGGAGATCATCGGGCAGACACTCCCCTGGTCGATCTTCTTGGTCGGTACCGGCTTCATCCTCGCGTTCGTCATCGGTACGACGCTCGGGATGCTCGCCGCGTGGCGCCGCGGCGGCTTTGTCGACAACGTGCTGACGCCGGTGATGATGGCGCTCCAGTCGTTCCCGGCGTTCTTCCTCAGCCTGCTGGCGGTCTACTTCCTGGGACTGAAGTTCGGCTGGTTCCCGATCCAGCACGCGTACAGCAACGACACGACGATCGGGCTGAACTGGCACTTCCTCTCCGATGCGTTCCGTCACGCGCAGCTGCCGCTGCTCGTGATCATCGCGATCAGCGCCGGCGGCTGGCTGCTCGGGATGCGCAACGTCATGATCAACACGATCTCCGAGGACTACATCACGTTGGCGCAGGCGAAAGGCCTGCGCGATCACCGCGTGATGACGCGCTACGCGGCGCGCAACGCGATCCTGCCGCCCTTGACCGGCTTTGCGTCCTTCTTCGCCAGCGCCGTCGGCGGGCTGATCCTCATCGAGTACGTCTTCAGCTACCCCGGCGTCGGTCTGGCGATCCAGCAGGCGGCGCTCGGGCATGACTATCCGCTCTTGCAGGCGCTGCTCTTGCTGCTCTCGTTCTGCGTCCTGCTCGCGAACCTGCTCATGGACATCGTCTACGTGTTCCTCGATCCGCGCGTGAGGACCGCCTGATGTCCCATGTGGAAGCCCCGCTCCGCGACGACGCGCTGCCGGTCTCCCCGGACGGCGCGGTCGAGCCGGTCGCGGCAACGGTCTCGGGCGGTGCCGTCTCGCCGGCGGCGGACCGGAGGCTGCGCGCGCCACAGTTCCTGAAGCTCCTGCTTCGGAATCCAAAGTCGGCCTTCGGGCTCGGCCTCCTGACGACGATCGTGGTGATCTCGATCGCGGCGCCGCTGCTCTCGAACCACCCGCCGAACGAAGCCGGCGAGCTGCCCGGCCAGGCCCCCTCTGCCCAGTATCCGTTCGGCACGACCGACCAGGGCTACAACGTCTGGTCGCAGGTCGTTCACGGCGGGCGGATCTCGCTCGTCGTCGCCCTTATTGCTTCGGTGATCGCGATGGCGATCGCGATCACCCTCGGCCTGCTCGCCGCCTACAGCGGCGGCTGGGTCGACGACGTGATCAATCTCTTCACGAACATCTTTCTCGTCATCCCGGTCCTGCCACTCTTGATCGTGATCGCGGCGTTCCTGCAGAACACCAGCGTGCTCGTGATGGCGCTGATCATCGGGCTGACGAGCTGGGCGATCGAGACGCGGATCCTGCGCGGGCAGGCGCTCTCGTTACGCAACCGCGATTTCATCCTCGCGGCCCGTGTGGCAGGCGAGCCGACGTGGCGCATCGTGTTCGGGGAGTTCATGCCGAACATGCTCAGCCGCATCGCGGCCGGGTTCACGTTCGTGTTCGTCCAGGCGATCTTCTACGAGGCGGCGCTCGAGTTCCTCGGGCTCGGCGACGCCAACAAGGTCAGCTGGGGGACGACGCTCTTCTGGGCCGCGAACAACTCCACGCTGCTGCAGGGCGAGTGGTGGCACTTCGTCTTCCCGGGCCTCGCGATCTCACTGACCGTGCTCGCGATGGTCTTCATCAACTACGGCATCGACGAGCTGAGCAATCCGCGCCTGCGCGACTCGAAGCCGGTGCGCCGGCGCTTCCTCCGCGGAGTGCTGCTGCCGGGGAAGGCGTCCGCATGATCCTGTCGACGACCGGACAGGCGGAAGTGTCGGCAGGACATGCGACGTCGTCAGAGCCGCTGCTCGAGATCGAGGACATCGTGATCGAGTACGTTCTTCGCGACAGGCGGGTCCGCGCCGTCGACGGCGTGTCTCTGGACGTCCACCCCGGCGAGATCGTCGGCCTCGCGGGCGAATCCGGCTGCGGGAAGAGCACGCTGGCTCACGCGGTGACTCGGATCATCAAGCCTCCGGGCGCGATCACGTCCGGGCGCATCGTGTTCCGCGGCGAGGACATCGTCCCGATGCGCGGCGAGCAACTGCGGAAGTTCCGCTGGCGGAACGTGTCTCTCGTGTTCCAGAGCGCGATGAGCTCGCTCAACCCGGTGATGCGCGTCGGCGACCAGTTCGTCGACATGCTGCAGGCGCACCAACGTGTCAACAAGCGCGACGCCCTCCTGCGGGCGGGCGAGCTGCTCGAGCTCGTCGGGATCGACCGCGCGCGCGTCCGGGGGTACCCGCACGAGCTGTCCGGCGGCATGCGCCAGCGAGTCGTCATCGCGATGGCCCTCGCCCTCAACCCGGAGCTGCTCGTGCTCGACGAGCCGACGACCGCCCTCGACGTCGTCGTACAGCGGGAGATCTTGCAGGAGATCGAAGCGCTCCAGCGCGACTTCGGGTTCGCAGCTCTCTTCATCACGCACGACCTCTCGCTGCTCGTCGAGTTCGCAGATCGCATCGCGATCATGTACGCGGGCGAGATCGTCGAATCGGCTCCCTCCGAACGGCTCTTCCGGAATCCGCGGCATCCGTACACCGTGGGGTTGATGGCCTCGTTCCCGCCGCTGACCGGGACGGTCGAGCGTCTGACGGGGATCCCCGGTTCGCCGCCCGACCTCTCGAACCCGCCCGCCGGCTGCAGGTTCAGCCCGCGCTGCCCGCACTGCACCGGTGAGGACCCGTTCCTGTACGCGCGGCAGACCGGCGAACGGCCCGTTCTCCGCCAGGTCGGGCCGGGCCACTCGGTTGCCTGCCACCTCGTGGAGGCGGGTGAGGCCTCGTGAGCGCAGTCGCTGCTTCACCGGTCGAAGTGCGCAACCTGACCAAGCGGTTTGCGGTCGGCACCTCCGTCTTTCACCGCGACGAGCTGCGCGCGGTCGACGACGTGTCGTTCTCGCTTCGGCCGGGCACGGTGACGGCGCTCGTCGGCGAGAGTGGCAGCGGCAAGAGCACCGTCGCGCGCCTGATCGCGAGGCTGTACACCCCGAACGAGGGCAGCATCCTCTTCCACGGCGAGGACGTCGCCCACTCGCGCAGCCGTCGCGCCCTTCTGAAGTACCGCTCGCAGGTGCAGATGATCTTCCAGGACCCGTTCGGATCCCTGAATCCTGTCAAGCGCGTCGACCACCACATTGCCCGTCCCCTGCTGATCCACGGCATCGTGCCGAGGCGCGAGGTGGGCAATCGCGTGCGCGAGCTGCTGACGTCGGTCGGCCTCGTCCCGGCCGACTACGTTGCGCAGAAGTATCCGTACCAGCTCTCCGGCGGCCAGCAGCAGCGCGTCGCGATCGCACGCGCGCTCGCCGTCGAGCCCGAGGTCCTCGTCGCGGACGAGCCGATTTCGATGCTGGACGTTTCGATCCGCATCGGTGTCCTGAACCTGATCCTCGAGCTGAAGGAGAAGCGCCGCATCGCGTTCCTCTACATCACGCACGACATCGCGAGCGCACGCTACGTCGCCGACGAAGTGCTCGTGATGTACGCCGGCCGGATCGTCGAGCAAGGGCCGACCGAGTCGGTTCTCGGCGATCCGCTGCACGCCTACACGAAGCTTCTGCTCTCGGCCGTCCCGAGCCCGGAGTCGGGCTTGCGAGTCGACCACTTCGCGGGAGCGAACGGCCGCCGCGCGATCGTCACCGCAGGTGAGCTCGTCGAGGCGCGGCCCGGCCATTGGGTGCGCCGAGAGGGAGCCACCGGAACATGAACGCAATGAACGAAGGGAAACCCATGCCCAACACAGCCTCTAACCGGTTCCCGCCCGACTTCGTCTGGGGCGCGGCCAGCGCCGCGTATCAGATCGAGGGCGGCATCGATGAAGCCGGGCGCGGCGAGAGCATCTGGGATCGCTTCTCGGCAACTCCCGGCAACGTCCGAAACGGCGACTCCGGCGCGATCGCGTGCGACTTCTACCACCGCTACGGCGAAGACATCGCATTGATGAAGGAGCTCGGCCTCGACGCGTTTCGTCTCTCGATCGCGTGGCCGCGCATCCTGCCGGAGGGACGCGGCGAGGTGAGCTCCGCCGGGCTCGACTTCTACGACCGGCTCGTGGACGCGCTGCTCGCGGCCGGCATCCGTCCCTTCGTGACCTTCTACCACTGGGATCTTCCGCAGGCCCTCGAGGATCGCGGCGGCTGGCCGGCCCGCGAGACGGTCGATGCGTTCAGCGAGTACGTCGAAGCTGTCGGCGGCCGAATCGGCGACCGCGTCTCCCACTGGATCACGCACAACGAGCCGTGGGTCGCCTCCTGGCTCGGATACGGCTGGGGGCACCACGCGCCCGGCCGTACCAGCGAGGCCGACGCCGTCGCGGCCGCGCATCATCTTCTCCTCTCCCACGGGCGCGCCGTGGAGATCCTGCGATCCGCCTCCCCGAAGGCAGAGGTCGGCATCACGCTCGACCTGCATCCGGTATATCCAGCGTCGAAGGACGAAGCCGACGCCCTGGCCGCGTGCCATGTAGACGGGTTCCACAACCGCTGGTTCCTGGACCCGATCTTCTGTGGCAGCTATCCCGAAGACATGTTGGAGTACTTCGGCCCGAACGGCCCGCCTGTCGAGGACGGCGACCTGGCGGCGATCCGGGCGCCGATCGACTTCCTCGGCGTCAACAACTACTCGCGGCGGCTTGTCCGGGCGGACCCGGCCGGCGGCCATCCGATCTCGGTTCGCGAGCCGGACTCGCAGTACACGGACATGGACTGGGAGGTCTACCCCGACGGACTGCACGACCTCCTCCTTCGGCTGCGCGACGACTACGGGCCGCGGAGCCTGTACATCACGGAGAACGGCGCCGCCTTCCCCGACGTGCGCGGGCACGACGGACGGGTTCACGACATGGAGCGGCGGTCGTACCTCGAGAGTCACATCGCCGCGGTCGGCCGCGCGGTCGACGCCGGCGCTCCCGTGAATGGCTACTTCGTCTGGACGCTGCTCGACAACTTCGAGTGGGCGTGGGGGTACTGGAAGCGCTTCGGGATCGTCTTCGTCGACTTCCCGACGCTCGAGCGGATCCCGAAGGAGAGCTTCTACTGGTACCGCGATTTCATCGCCAAGCAGCGGAAGGCAAAGAAGGCAGAGCTCGCCCCAGCCTAAGCCGATCGAGATCCGGCCTGCTTCGCAGGCCATGATGATCTCGATCGGCTTCGGTTTCGATACGGCCGCAGCGGCCGACGCCGGCGTAGCCGGCATCGGCGGCGAACGGCTGGCGGATGACCCTCCATATACTTGCGCGCCGTGGCGCGGAAGATTCGGGTGGTGATCGCGAAACCGGGCCTCGACGGCCACGATCGCGGCGCGAAGATCATTGCCCGCGCACTGCGTGACGCCGGCATGGAGGTCATCTACACAGGCCTTCACCAGACGCCGGAGCAGATCGTCGAAACGGCGATCCAGGAGGACGCCGACGCTGTCGGCATCTCGATCCTGTCAGGCGCGCACATGACGCTCGTCCCTCGCATCCTCGAGGGCCTGAAGGAGAACGGTGCCGAGGACGTGCTCGTCGTGGTGGGCGGGACGATCCCTCGTGAGGACTCCGAGGAGCTGAAGCAGCAAGGTGTTGCAGAGGTGTTCACTCCGGGGGCGCCCACCTCGGAGATAGTCGATTTCCTCAAGGGCAAGATCCCGGTTTGATCGACGTTTCGCGGGAAGGCGGCGTCGCCGTCGTCACCGTAGATCGGCAGGAGGCGCTGAACGCCCTCGACGTCGGCTCGCTCACCGAGCTGCGAGACCGTCTGCAGGAGGTGTCAGCTGACGAGAGCACCCGTGTTGTGATCCTGACCGGCGCGGGCGAGAAGGCGTTCGTCGCCGGCGCCGACATCAAGTACATGAGCGGGCTCGGCGTCGACGAAGCGAAGGCGTGGGGTGCGCTCGGTCACGAGACCGGGCGGTTGCTCGAGACCATGCCGAAGCCGACGATCGCAGCCGTGAATGGGTTCGCGCTCGGCGGCGGGTGCGAGCTCGCGCTCGCGTGCGATCTCCGCTACGCCGCGAGCACCGCCAAGCTCGGACAGCCTGAGGTCAATCTGGGGATCATCCCGGGGTGGGGCGGGACCCAACGTCTCGCGCGCGTGTGCGGGCTCGGGGTCGCGAAGGAGCTGATCTTCACGGGCCGCCTCGTGGACGCCGAGGAGGCGCTGCGCATCGGCCTCGTCAACGCCGTCCACGACCCTGTGCTGGACAAGGCTCGTGAGACGGCGGACTTGCTCGCCTCGAAGAGCCCGGTCTCGTTGCGGCTCATGAAGGACCTCGCCAATCGTGCTCTCGGCGGCGACCACGTAGCCAATCTGAACGCGGAAGGGGAGGGGTTCGGGGAGCTCTTTTCGACGGAGGACGCGAAGGAGGGTCTAACGGCCTTCGTAGAGAAGCGCGAACCGAAGTTCCAGGGACGCTGAGGCGCGCAAACATCCGCCGCCGATGCCGGCCGAGCCGGCGTCGACCGCTATGGCAACGAATCGAAACTGAACCCGATCGAGATCATCATGCCTCGCGAAGCGGGCGGATCTCGATCGGCGTTAGCCGAGCTGGATCAGCGCCGAGCTGAGCGCGCCGTCGTCACCGCGCTGGGCCTTCAGCGTCGCCGGAGCGGGCTGGGTCCACACGACGACCTTCTGTCCCTTCGTCGCCAGCAAGAGGTTCGCCACGGTCCGGAGCGTGCCGTTTGTGCCGGTGCTCTGGACGAGCGTCGTCTCCGGCACGGTGACCGCGATCGGGCGGTTCAGCTTGGTCAGGACCATCCCGGTCGGCCACGCCTGCGACGTCGCCACGTTCACGACCAGGCGCTCAGCGGTGACCGAAGCGACCGTGCCCGTAAGAGTCAACGCGAACGGTGTGCCGGCTTTCGCTGAGAACAACAGCTTGTACGCCTTCTGAAGGTACGGATACGGACTGACCGCGCGACCGCCGCCCGGATGAACCTCGAAATGCAGATGCGAATTCCCGCCATCCGCATCACCCGAATCACCGACGTAGCCGATTTGCTGCCCGGCGGCCACCTTTGCACCGTTGTTCACCGCATACGCCACGCCCTTGACGCACTTGCCGCGATTGTCGTTCTTCAGTGTCAGGTCGTTGTTGAGGTGGATGTAGTAGTACGTCGTGCCGGTGTCGCCGTACAGGTAGAGCATGCACCCCGCGGGAGCCGATGTGGTCCAGTACTTCACCTTGCCGCTCTCCGCCGCGACGGCCGGCGAACGCTTTTTCGACATGAGGTCGTTGCCCTGATGTGGCGCGCCCGAACGCGGCGCGCCGAAGTCGTCGATGTACTGCACCCTGCCGACGACGGGGAAAACGATGTGCTCGGGTGGCGCGCCTTTCGCGGCGTACGCAGCGGCCGTCCCGACGACGAAACCGATCGTGGCGGCGACCAGAAGGACCCCGCGGGCTGTCGTCCGGTGGCGTCTCATAGGGCGACGGGCGCTCCGGTGCGCGTCCGAAGGGCGGGACGTTAGCAGCCGTCTCGGGTTGCGTCACCCCGATTAGAGTCCTTCGGGCATGAAGATCGTCGTGTGCGTCAAGCAGATTCCGGAGGGGCACAGCCGCCTCGATCCCCAGACGAAGCGGCTCGACCGCGGAGGAGAGGGGGCGCTGAACCCGTTCGACGCGAATGCGGTGGAGGAGGCTCTTCAGCTGAGGGACGGCGCGGACGGCGGCGAGGTCGCCCTCGTGTCGATGGGCCCGGCGAAGGCGCAGGACGCCCTCCGGAAGGCGCTCGCGATGGGGGCAGATCGCGCCGTGCTGATCAGCGACGAGGCCGCGGCCGGCTCGGATCTCGTCGCGACGAGCTACGCGCTCGCGAAGGTGCTCGAGCGTGAGAGCGCCGACCTCGTCCTGTTCGGACAACAGGCCGGCGACTCGGACGGCGCGGTGCTCTGGGCCGCGGTCGCGGACCGGCTGCGTCTCCCGGTCGTGTCGCAGGCCGCGGAGATCACGCAGGCAGACGGCAAGCTGACCGTGAAGCGCCAGACGGAGTTCGGCTACGACGTGATCGAGACGCCCCTTCCGGCTGTGGTTGCGGTCTCGGATGCGATCAACGAGCCCCGTTATCCCTCGTTGAAGGGGATCATGGGCGCAAAGTCGAAACCGCAGGAAACGCTGTCGGTCGAGGACCTCGGAATCGAGCCCGACCGTTCGGGCGAGGAGGGCTCGCGCACGGAAGTCTATGCGCTGAACGACCCGCCGGCGCGCGGGGACTCGCGCAAGATGGAAGGCGACGGGAACGCGGCGCAAGCCGTCCTCGACTTCCTCGCGGAGAAGAGGTTGATCTGATGGCGACGCTCGTCTTTCTGGAACACCACGGCGACGAGCTCTCCAAGGCGTCGCTCGGGGTCCTATCGAAGGCGGTCTCGCTAGGCGAGGCGGACGTCGCGGGCGCGATCGCGGGCTCGGACGTCCGCGCGCTCGCCGACGAAGCCGGGAAGTTCGGCGCCGCGAAGGTGTACGTCGCCGACGATCCGCAGCTCCAGGCGCCACTGCCGCAGCCGCGGGTCGACGTCCTCGCGCGACTCGTGCGCGACCGGGGCTTCGACACGGTGCTGTTCGCAAACTCCGTCCTCGCCGCAGACGTTGCAGCCGGGCTCGCCGCGCGCCTCGACGCCGGGCTGAACTGGGATCTCACCGACATCGCCACCGAGGATGGACGTCTGGTCGGGAAGCGTCCGGCTCTGCAGGACTCCGTATACGTCGACGTGGGATGGACCTCGGAGCCCCGGCTGGCCCTCTTCCGCTCGGGGTCGTTCGACCCGAATGCGACCGGCGGCTCAGCCGAGGTCGAGGACCTGCGGGTCGAGCTGGAGGATTTCTCTACGGCGGCGCGGATGATCGACCAGGCACACGAAGAGAGCGAGGGCCCGTCGATCGAGGACGCTCAGATCATCGTCGCAGGCGGCCGCGGCCTCGGCGGTCCCGAGAACTTCACGCTCGTGGAGGAGCTCGCAAAGGCGCTCGGCGGCGCGGTCGGCGCGACCCGTGCAGTCGTCGATGCCGGCTGGTACCCGTACTCGACGCAGGTAGGACAGACCGGGAGGACCGTCTCCCCGAAGCTGTATATCGCGTGCGGCATCTCGGGCGCGATCCAGCACAAGGTCGGAATGCAGAGCTCGGGAGTGATCGTCGCGATCAACAAGGACGCCAACGCGCCGATCTTCGAATTCTCGGACCTCGGCGTCGTCGGCGACGTGCACGAGATCGTTCCGAAGCTGACCGAGCTCGTCAGGCAGCGCAAGGGCTCATGACGAAGCCGGCGGACTTCCCGCCGCCGTTCGACCCGCGCGACTTTCTCGCCGCGCCGACCGATCCCGTCGACGAGCGCATCGAGGTCGGAGTGCTCATCGTCGGCGCCGGGCCGGCGGGGCTCGCGTGTGCGATCCGGTTGGGTCAGCTGCTCGCGGACGCTCCGGAGATCGCAGACCGCCTCGGCGAAGTACCGATCGCCGTGCTGGACAAGGGGAAGCAGCCCGGCTCGCACCTCCTGTCCGGCGCCGTGGTGAACCCGCGGGCGTTGCGGCGCCTGTTCAAGGGACGGAAGCGCATCGACGAGATGCCCTTCTTCGGGCCTGTCCACGACGAGTCCGTCTACTTCTTCACCGCTAAGAGTGCGCTTCGCATCCCGACGCCGCCGACGATGAAGAACAACGGCAACTACCTCGCGTCCCTCTCTCAGCTCGGGCGCTGGCTCGCAGAGCAGGCGGAGGAAAGCGGCGCGATGCTCCTGCCCGAGACGGCTGCCGAGAGGCTCCTCCTAGCCGACGGCCGCGTCCACGGCGTTCGCACGGGCGACAAGGGCCGCGGCCGCGACGGCAGTCCGCTCGGCAACTTCGAGGCGGGCGTGGACGTCGCCGCACGCGTCACGGTCCTCGCCGAGGGGACGCAGGGCCACCTCACCGGAGTCGCGCTCGACCGCTTCGGCCTGCAGGGCGACAACCCGCAGGTGTGGGCGCTCGGGGTCAAGGAGGTCTGGAAGGTTGCGCGTCCGCTGAAGCGGGTCATCCACACCATGGGGTGGCCGTTGCGCGGCGGCGCGCAGTACCGCGAGTTCGGCGGCTCGTTCATCTATCCGATGGGCGACGACATGCTCACGATCGGCATGGTCGTCGGGCTCGACTACCGAGACGTCGAGCTGTCCGTCCACGACGTGCTCCAGGAGCTGAAGACCCATCCGTTCGTCCGCAAGCTCCTCGAGGGCGGCGAGCGCGTCGCTTGGGGAGCGAAGACGATTCCCGAGGGCGGCTTTCTGTCGCTCCCGAAGTCGCTGCATGCGCCGGGGCTCCTCATCTGCGGCGACGGAGCCGGGCTCGTGAACGTCCCTGCGCTGAAGGGCATTCACTACGCGATCGAATCCGGGTCGCTCGCCGCGGAGGCCGCGTTCGGTGCGCTCAAGCCAGGACAGACGCCGTGGACGCCAGGCGCGCTGGCGGTCTACGACGAGGCACTCCAGCAGAGCTTTGTGTGGCGGGAGCTCGAGGAGGTGCGGAACATGCGCCAGGCGTTCGGCCGGGGCTTCTGGCTCGGCGGCGCGCTGGCCGGGATGATGACGGCAACGAAGGGACGCTT
Source organism: Actinomycetota bacterium (assembly GCA_046727655.1). Classification (GTDB taxonomy): domain Bacteria; phylum Actinomycetota; class Thermoleophilia; order Gaiellales; family Gaiellaceae; genus 3-1-20CM-4-69-9. Next base: position 18,238 of record JBKPDB010000001.1, on the reverse strand, counting down.
CCCGGCGGGAGCTCCTCGCGTAGAGCGCGACGTAGAGCAGGAGCTCATCCGGACGGACCGCGCCAAGAGTTATCCGGCGCCCGACGGGAAGCTGACGTTCGACAAGCTTTCCTCAGTCTTCGCCTCCGGGAACAAGACGCGCGACGACCAGCCGAATCACATCGTTCTTCGTCAGGAGGTGCCGCGGGATCTTGCAGACCTCTGGGCCCGCATGTGTCCCGCCCAGGTCTACGAGGTCGGCGGGACTGCGGGGGACGGCAAAGTCGCCGTCGAGGTGACCCCCTCGAACTGCGTCCAGTGCGGTGCGATCACGGCGAAAGGCGGCCGGCTCACCCCGCCGGAGGGCGGCAGCGGCCCCGAGTACACGCTGACCTAGGCGTCTGTCAGCGAACGCTTGTTGTAACAAGTTTGTGAAATCGCAACGGAGGACGGACCCATCAAGAACCGGCCACCCGATGCGCCCGTACCTCACACCATGAAGAGACTCGTCATCCTGGTGCTTCCCCTGCTGCCGGTCGTCCTTGCGGGCTGCGGCAAGGGCAAGTACTGAGGCACCGCCAGGTAGTCGACAGCGCTGCGGGTCATACGATGTGACCGTGGCGACTACCGGATCGCTCATCTCCGTCGACGACGTGCGGCGCGCACGCGAGCGGATCGGTGGGCGGCTCCATCGCACGCCGCTTCTTACCTCCGCGACGATGTCGAAGCAGGTTGGCGCGGACGTCCACTTCAAGGCCGAGCTCTTCCAGCGCACGGGGTCGTTCAAGCCGCGCGGGGTGCTGAACAAGCTCGCGACGCTGACCGACGACGAGAAGCGGCGCGGCGTGATCTCGATCTCGGCCGGAAACCACGCCCAGGCGCTCGCATACGCAGCAGGCCTCGAAGGAATCGACGCGCTCGTCGTCATGTGGCAGACGGCGAGCCCGATGAAGATGGCGGCTGCGCGCGGCTACGGGGCGACGATCGACACCGAGGCGCCGGACATCCCGAGCGCGTTCGAGCGGCTCGACGAGCTGGTCGAGACAACCGGCCGGACTCTCGTCCATCCCTACGACGATCCGGACGTCATGGCAGGCCAGGGAACGGTGGGCCTCGAGATCCTCGAGGATCTGCCCGAAGCGGACGTCGTGCTCGTGCAGGTCGGCGGGGGTGGGCTCGTGTCCGGCATCGCAACCGCGGTCAAGGGCATCAATCCCGACGCCCGCGTCGTCGCGGTCGAGCCTGAGCGCTCCCCTGCGCTGCACGAGAGCCTGAAGGCGGGCGAGCCGGTGACGGTCGAGGCGAAATCGATCGCAGACGGGCTCAACGGGCCCTATGCCGGTGCGAACTGTGTCCGGATCTGCACCGACCTCGCCGTCGAGTCGGTGCTCGTGTCGGAGGACACGTTGAGAGAGGCGTTTCGGTTCATGTACGGGCGGATGAAGCTCGCCTGCGAGGTCGCAGGAGGCGCGACGGCTGCCGCTCTCATGTCCGGTGCGGTCGAGCTCGCGGGCGGCGAAATCGTCGCCGCGGTCGTCTCGGGAGGCAACGTCGCCCCGAAAACGGCCGTTGCTATCCTGGCTGCAGGTGAAGCCTGACATCCACCCCGACTACGTCCTTGCGACCGTGACGTGCTCCTGCGGGAACACGTTCCAGACGCGGTCTACGAAGCCCGAGCTCCACGTCGAGATCTGCTCGAACTGCCACCCGTTCTACACGGGCAAGCAGAAGCTGGTCGACACGGGTGGACGCGTCGAACGCTTCCAGCGCAGGCTCGAGAAAGCCGGCGGCGCCCGCCGCGGCTAGCGGCAGCTCTTCATGATCACGGTCGGCGGACATGCCGCTGAGGCACCGCTTGCGGTGCCGACTTCAGGACGTGCGAGCTTGCTCGTGCGTCCGTCTGAAATCGCAGAGCGAGGCGCTCAACTGCGCTATACAAGCGTATGAAGCGATGACGACGGTCGGCGGACAGGCGGTTCTCGAGGGCGTGATGATGCGTGGCCCGTCCAACTGGGCCGTGGCCGTTCGTAAGCCGGACGGCGACATCGTCCACGTCCACAAGCCGATCTCCTCGCCGATGGCGCGGCACCGGCTCTTCCGCCTCCCGGTCATCCGCGGCGTGATCGCCCTCGGCGAGTCGCTTGCGATCGGCTTCCGTGCGCTCGCGATCTCGGCCAACTACCAGGCGCAGGCGGAGGGGAAGTCGGGTGAAGAGGGGGAGGAGGTTCAGACGGAGCTCACCCGCGCGCAGCTCGTCTTCGCCTTCGCGATCGCGATCGGCTTCGCGATCCTGCTCTTCAAGGTCTCGCCGGCGCTGCTGACGAACTGGATCGGGATCCACGAGACCGGCTGGTTCGTGATCGTCGAGGGCCTGATCCGCGTCGGGATCTTCATTGCCTACCTGTCGCTGATCTCGCTCTTCCCGGATCTGCGGCGCGTCTTCCAGTACCACGCGGCCGAGCACAAGGCGATCAACGCCTACGAGGCCGGCGAGGAGCTCGAGCCCGAGACGGTGCAGCGCTACAGCCTGATCCACCCGCGGTGCGGCACCGCCTTTCTGCTCTGGGTCATGGTGATCGCGATCTTCGTCTTCGCCTTCTTCGGACGGCCGGTCTGGTACTGGCTGATCGCAACCCGCATCCTGCTCCTGCCGGTGATCGCCGGGATCGCGTACGAGCTGATCCGCTTCGCCGGGAAGCACCAGAGCAACAAGATCCTGATGACGCTGCTCGCGCCGGGCCTTTGGCTGCAGCGCCTGACGACGCGCGAGCCGTCGCTCGACCAGGTCGAGGTCTCGATTCGCGCGCTAAAGGAAGTGCTGTCGCTGGAGAACCGGGCTGACCCGGAGGCTCGTCCAGTCGAAGTCATGGCCTGATGCCGCGAGTCCAACGGGAGGCCGACGTGACGTGGGAAGGAAACGTCGCGCGCGGGAGCGGCACCATCACCGGCGCGTCCGGCGCATTCGACGCGCTCCCATATTCGCTCGCTACGCGCATAGGCAATCCCGAAGGGAAGACGAGCCCGGAGGAGCTCGTCGCCGCGGCGCACGCCGCTTGCTTCGCCATGTCGCTCGCCGGCGAGCTCAAGGGCGCCGGGTCGCACCCGAACCACCTCGACGTGCGCGCGGTCGTCACGCTCGACGAAGTCGCGGACGGCTCGCATCGGATCGTCTCATCCGAGCTCTTCGCGCGCGCGCGTGTAAATGAGATAGACCAGAAGAAGCTGAACGAGCTGGCCCGCGGAGCGAGCGAAGGCTGTCCGCTCACGAAGTTGATCGAGGCCAGCGCGAAGGTGACGGTGAACGCGACTCTGGAAGGAGAGAGCGATGGCGACTGAGCGCAAGGCCGAGGTGACGTGGCAGAGCGACCTGATGAGCGGCAAGGGCCGAATCGATTCCGTCACGAGCGGTGCAATCGGCGGCCTCGACGTCAACTGGCGTGCACGATCCGAGGAAGCGGGCGGAGACACGAGCCCCGAAGAGCTCATCGCCGCCGCACATGCGAGCTGCTTCTCGATGGCGCTCTCGAACGGCCTCGCGCAGGCCGGGCACGCTCCCGAAGAGCTGAAGACGTCGGCGACGGTGACCTTCCAGCCGCCGGAGGGAATCACGAGGATCGTTCTCGAAGTCGCGGGGAAGGTCCCGGGAATCGAGGACGACGCGTTCCAGCAGGCCGCGCAAGCCGCAAAGGAGAACTGTCCGGTCTCGAAGGCTCTCGCCGGCGTCCCTGATGTCAGCCTGGAGGCCCGCCTAGAGAGCTAACCTGGGCCGGCGATGGCCGGCAATATCGAACAACTCGTCGAGGAGCTCGAGCGCTCGTACCAGGAGGCGCAGGAGCGCATGTCGGATCCGGCCGTCTACAACGATCACAAGCAGGCGGCCGCGTCCGGGCGACGGCTGAAAGAGCTCGAGGCGCCCCATCGGCTCGCCCAGGAATGGCGCCGTGTGCACGAGGATCTCGAGGCCGCACGAGCCGACGGGGTGCTGCGCGAGCTGGTGCCGGAACTGGAAGAGCGCAGCACCGCGCTCGAGGAAGAGCTACGCCTGGCGCTTGCGCCGACCGACCCGGCCGACGGCAAGGACGTCATCGTCGAGATCCGGCAAGGCGTCGGCGGCGACGAGGCGGCGCTCTGGGCCGGTGATCTCTATCGCGCGCTGACGCGGTACGCCGAGCGCCGTGGGTTCAGCGTGGAACAGCTCGGCTCGAGCCCGAACGAAAGCGGCGGCTTCAAGGAGGTCACGTTCGCGATCAAGGGCGACGGCGCCTACTCGATCTTCAAGTGGGAGGGCGGCACGCATCGAGTCCAGCGCGTCCCCGAGACCGAGTCGCAGGGAAGGATCCATACCTCCACAGCGACGGTTGCCGTCATGCCCGAAGCAGAGGAGGTCGAGATCGAGATCGACCCGAACGATCTGAAGGTCGATGTCTACCGCTCGACCGGGCCCGGCGGACAGAGCGTGAACACGACCGATTCGGCGGTGCGAATCACGCACCTGCCGACGGGTCTGGTCGTCTCGATGCAGGACGAGAAGAGTCAGCTCCAGAATCGCCAGAAGGCGCTGCGCGTCCTGCGCGCACGGCTGTACGAGCTCGAGCGCGAGCGGCAACAAGCCGAGCTCGACGCGACCCGCAGGTCGCAGATCGGCAGCGGCGAGCGCGCCGAGAAGATCCGCACCTACAACTTCCCCGAGAACCGCGTCACCGATCACCGCATCAAGCTCACCGCGCACCAGCTCGACCGCGTCCTCGAGGGGAACCTCGACGAGTTCACCGACGCGCTGACCGGGGAAGACCGCCGCCGGGCGCTCGGCGAGTGACCGTCGCCGAGGCGCTGCAGCTCGCCGAGGAGCAGCTCGCCGAGGCCGACGTCGACACCCCGCGCGTGGACGGCGAGCTGCTGGTCGCACACGTGCTCGGCCTCTCGCGCACGGACGTCGTGCTCGAGCGGGAGCGCGACGTGCCCGGGGAGCTCGACGCCCTCCTCGAGCGGCGCGCCGAACGTGAGCCCCTGGCCTATGTGCTCGGCGAGTGGGGGTTCCGGCGGCTGACCCTGAAGACCGATGCCCGCGCCCTCGTCCCCCGGCCGGAGACAGAGATCGTCGTCGAGCGCGCGCTGGCCACAATCGACTGCCTCGAGGCGCCTCGCGTCCTCGACGTCGGCGTTGGCACAGGCGCGATCGCCCTCGCGATCGCGGACGAGCATTCCGGCGCCCGAGTCACCGGAGTAGACACGTCCGAGACGGCGCTCGAGCTCGCTCGCGAGAACGCGATCCGGCTCGGGCTCGAGGTCGAGCTGGGGCCGGCGGGCCCCGAGGCGACGGAGCAGGGCTGGGACCTCGTCGTCGCAAATCCGCCCTACATCCCGAGAGAGACGCTCGCCGACCTGCAGCCCGAGCTTCGCTGGGAGCCGCCGCAGGCGCTCGCCGACGTCGGCCTCCACGAGGAGATCGCCCGCCGTGCGCACACGCAGGCGCTCGTGCTCGAGGTGGGCGACGGCCAGGCGGCCTATGTGGCGGAAACGCTGGCGTCGCTTCGCTATTCGGGCGTCAGGATCACGCGCGATCTCGCCGGCACGGAACGAGTGGTCGAGGGGCGGCGATGACCGCAGGCTTCGTCACGAGCGATGGCCGCACGCTCGCGTACCGACGCTTCGGCAGCGGGCCACTGCTGGTGTGCCACCCCGGCGGCCCCGGCTTCCCGGGTGCGACTCTCGGCGAGCTCGGCGGACTGGCGGGCGAGCACGAGCTCGTCATCCTCGATCCTCGCGGCGCCGGTGCATCGGATCGGCCGCCGGTCACCGACGGTTATCGCTTCGAGGATTACGTCGCCGATCTCGACGAGCTGCAGCGCCATCTCGAGGTAGAGGCCCCCGACCTGCTCGGCCACTCGCACGGCGGCTTCGTCGCGATGGCCTACGCAGCGGCACGTCCCGCGCAGGTGCGCCGTCTCGTGCGCGTCTCGACGGCGCCGCGGTTTGCGCAGGAGTACACCGATGCGATCAACGCCGTGTGGGATGCGTCGGCGGACCCGCGGGTCGCGGAAGCCCGTCGAGCACGTGAGCAGCGCCTTTCGGGCGCAGTTCGCGACCGGAATGAGTTCATTCGCCTCGCCATGCTGGAGAACCGCCTCTTCTTTGCACATCCCGAGCATGCAGAGGAGCTCGGCGCGGTCTTTCGCGAGCAGCCGCCGAACCTCGACGCACTCTCCTACTTCAACGAGGCGATCGCACCGCACTACGACCTTCGTCCCGAGCTCGACAGGATTCGCGCGCCGACGCTTGTCGTCACCGGAGATCACGACTTCTTCGGCGCTCTCGCGGCCGGTGAGATCGTCGCGGGGATTCCCGATGCGAGGCGTGTCGTCCTCGACGACGCAGGGCATTTCGCCTGGGCCGACGCGCCCGAGCAGTTTCGCGAGGAGGTCAGCCGATTTCTGGCCGGGTGATCGAAGAGGCGGTTGCCGCGCTTCGTGCCGGCGAGCCCGTCGTCATGCCGTTCGACACCGTGTACGGGCTGGCCGCCGAGCCGTCACGCGAGGAGCCGGCGCGCCGGCTCTACCGGCTGAAGGGCCGGGAGGAGCAGCAGCCGACGGCGCTCGTCGCAGCGAGCCTCGATCACCTGGTCGAGCGCATCCCGGAGCTGTGCGGACGAACGGCCTGGTTGGCGCAGCGCCTCCTGCCGGGGCCGTTGACGCTCGTGGTCCCGAATCCCGTACGTCGCTTTCCGTGGATCACGGGCACGAATCCGGAAGCGATCGGGATCCGCGTCCCTGACCTCGAAGGGCCCGGAGCAGAGGTCCTCGCAGGCGTCGGCGTCGTGATCGCCACGAGCGCGAACGCGCCGGGAGAGCGCGACCCGCGACGCATCGACGATGTGCCTGCGCGAATTCGCGACGGAGCCGGCGCCGTCGTCGACGGAGGCGAGCTTCCCGGCACTCCGTCGACGGTGATCGACCTCACCGCCGCGGAACCGCGCGTCCTCCGTGAAGGAGCGCTCGCGGCCGACGAAGCCCTGGCCCGACTCGCCACGGCAGTACGATCCAGCACAGCGTGACGTCGACCGAGACTCGGATCGGGCAGGTCGTGGAGGTCAGGCACCCGCTCGTCCAGCACAAGCTGTCCTACATTCGCGACAGGAACACCCCGACTGTTCACTTCCGCAAGCTCGTCAACGAGGTCACGCTGCTCCTGACCTACGAGGCGACGAAGGACATGCCGACGGAGGACGTCGAGGTCGAGACACCGCTCGAGGTCGGCCGGTTCCCGCGCATCAGCGGCAAGAAGGTCGCGGTCTGCCCGATCCTGCGCGCGGGCATCGGGATGCTCGACGGCGTGCTGTCGCTGATCTCGAGCGCCCGCGTCGGCTTCATCGGGATGTACCGCGACGAGGAGACGCTCGAGCCCGTCGAGTACTACGCCAAGCTTCCGGCCGACGTGGCCGAGCGGGACGTGATCCTGCTCGACCCGATGCTCGCGACCGGCAACTCGACGGCGGCCGCGATCAGAACGGTGAAGGACGCCGGCGCGACGTCGGTTCGCCTGATCGCGATCATCGCGGCCCCCGAAGGGATCGAGCGCATCCTGCGCGACCATCCAGACGTCCAGATCGTCGTCGCCGCGATCGACCGGGGCCTCAACGAGCGCGGCTTCATCGTTCCCGGGCTGGGCGACGCCGGCGACCGGCTCTACGGCACAAAGTAGACATGGGTGCGATCGGCGACTACCGCAGGCGCCGTGCGGCGAAGCGCTGGAAGCGCTGGACGGAAGTCGAGCCCGAGGAGGATTTCGCCCGGCGAGCGGGCATCTTCACGATGATCTTCGTGATCTTCATGCTGCTCCTTCTCGTGCTCATCGTCGTCGGCGTCGTTCTCGCGGTCGCCTGATGCTCGACACGCTCGCCGACAACCTCGAAGTCGTCTGGGGCGCGCTCCTCGCCGCAGCGATCGTCGTCCTGCTCACGCCGGCGGTCGGCGGCATGGCGCGTCTCCTCGGCGTCGTCGACCAACCCGACGGCAGAAGGATGAACCGCAGCACGGTCCCGAGGCTCGGCGGGCTCGCGCTCTTCTTCGGCATCTTCGTGCCCGCGCTCGCATTCCTCGACCTCTCCGGCGAAACGCGCGGGTTGCTGCTCGGTGCCGCCGTGGCGACGACGATCGGCGCGATCGACGACTTCCGCGGCCTGCGGTGGTGGGAGAAGCTCGGCGGCCAGGTGGCCGCGGCGGCGATTCCCGTCGGCTTCGGGATCTGGGTGCACCGCTTCACGTTCCCCGTGCTCGGAATCCACACGCTGCCCGACTGGGTCGGGATGCCGCTGTCCGTGCTGTGGATCGTCGCGATCATGAACATGGTCAACTTCCTCGACGGCCTCGACGGTCTCGCCGCGGGCGTCTCCGCCATCTCCGCCTTCACGTTCACGCTGATCGCACTGTCGCTGACGCGGCCCGAGATCCAGGCGGCGATCCTGTCGGCGATCGTGCTCGGGGCCTGCCTCGGCTTCCTGCGGCACAACGTCTATCCGGCTCGGATCTTCATGGGGGACTCCGGCGCGATGCTGCTCGGCTTCGTCCTCGCCACGATCCCGCTCCAGGGCCTGCTCAAGACCGCCTCGATCGTCACGCTCTTCTTCCCGCTGCTCGTCCTGGCCGTGCCGATCATCGACACGTCGTTCGTGGTGGCGAAGCGGCTCAAGTACCGCCGACCGGTCTACGTCGCCGACCGGCATCACCTACACCACCGCTTCGTCAACATCGGGTTCTCCCAGCGCCGCGCCGCCACGTACATCTGGCTCTGGTGCGGCACCCTCGCTGCGACCGCCCTCGCCCTCCGATTCATCCGTCCGCACGAGCACGGTGTCTGGCACCCGGGGCGAACGCTGATCGTGTCCGCGATCGGCCTGGTCGCTGTCGCGGCGTCCGTCTACATGGTCTACCTGCTCGAGATCGTCAAGTTGGCCAATCCGAGGATCCGGCGGCGAGAGGAACAGGAACGCGCCGAGCGGATAACAAAGTCAGCCTGATTTCGCCATTCCAAGCGGCTTCGCGGTGTTACAAACCTTGGTATGCTGCGCCTGGATGGAGCCCACGACCCGCCCCTCGTTCGAGCCCGCCGGGGCGGGAGGCCTGCTCCTCGGGATCCTCCTCGCCGCGATGCTGATCGGCGCACTCATCGGCTGGGCGGCCGGCTCGGTCGGCATCGGCGTCCTCGTCGGCGCGATCGCCGGGATCCCGCTCGCGGTCTACTCGGTCTACCGCCGTTATCGAGGGACGCTCTGATTCGCGCCAACGGGATCTTCGCAACGCCGCGCCCGGTTCCCGGCCGGCTCATCCCGGCGCTGGGCGGCCTACTGGTCGTGCTGCTCGCGCTGCCCGTCTTCCTCCTGGCAGGCTGGGACCTGGCCGGCTGGGCGCTCGGTGCCGTCCTCTGGGTCGCCGTCGAGGGGATCGATCTCGTGCTCATGCGACTGCGCGGGCGAACCGATAATGTCGCCGGCTCGGCAGTGCTGGCCTTCGGATTGAGCTTCAAAGCAATCGCCTTGCTCGTGGTCCTCATCGCAACTGCGGCGACGCGTCCGCACGTGGCCGCGGCCGCAGCGATCGTCTACGTCCTTGCGTACACCTTCGAGCTCGGCCTCTCGCTGCTCGCCTATTTCGGGAACACGCCATGAAGCGGCTCTTCGTCCTTTCCTCCTTCATGGCGCTCGCCTTGCCCCAAACGGCTCTGGCAAAGGGTGAGTTCCACCCGGAGGACGAGTTCGAGCAGCACGCATGGGTGCCCATCCACATTGGCGGCCTCGACCTCTCGATCACGAAGGCGGTCGCTTATCTGCTTCTGGGCGCCTTGGTGACGATCGTCGGCGGTCTCTTCTTCATGCGCGGCCGGACACTCACGCGCCGCGGCACGACCGGGGAGTTGCTCTACGACATCGCGCAGACGCAGGTCGCAGAGCAGGGGTTGCCTTCGAAGGCAATCTCCCGTTGGTTCCCCTACGTGGCCACATTGATGCTCTTCATCTTCGTCGTCAATCTGCTCGGGTTCATCCCGTTGCCGCTGTCGGACGAGAAGTGGCATGGCCTGCCGACACTCGGGATCTATGCGGCTACCTCTTCGCTGTCGGTGACGCTCGCGTTGGCGCTCCTGACTTTCGTCTTCACCCACTTCGAGGGCATTCGTTACAACGGGCCGGTGCGGTACTTCAAGAGCTGGATCCCGGAAGTGCCGAAGGCGATGCTTCCGCTGATCGTGCCGCTCGAGATCCTGGGCCAGTTCATGCGCCTGATCTCGCTCTCCGTGCGACTCTTCGCGAACATGCTCGCGGGGCACATGCTGATTCTGACCTTCATCGGTCTGATCTTCGTGCTCGAGAACGTCGCCGTCGCTGTGATCGCCGTGCCCGCGGCGACCGCCTTCTACCTCTTCGAAGTGGTGATCGTGGTCGGCATCCAGGCTTTCATCTTCGCCGCCCTGTCCGCCATCTACATCGGCTCGGCGATCGAGCCCGAACACTAGGAGGAAAACGTGTTGGCCACTCTGCTCGCAGCCGCCGCGAACGTCGACGCCGGCAAGGCGATCGCGCTCGCGCTCGGCATCGGCCTCGGCTCGCTGGGAGCCGGTGTCGGCATCGGCAACATCTTCGGCTCGATGATCCAGGCCGTCGCCCGCCAGCCCGAGCTCCGCGGGGAGCTCCAGGGGATCCAGTGGCTCGGCTTCGCGCTCACCGAGGCGGTCGTGTTCTACGGCCTCATCGGCGGGCTGCTCGCGTACGTCCTGATCTGATGCGGACGCTGGTCGCAGACAACGCGCTGATCAAGGTCGTCCCCGGTTTGATGATCTGGACGATCCTCGCGTTCCTGATCACGCTGTTCGTGTTGAAGCGGTACGCGTTCGGGCCGATCCAGCAGACGATCGACGAGCGGCGTGAACGCATCCGCCGGTCGCTCGAGGAGGCTGACGAGGCGCGCGACGAGGCCCGCCGGCTGCTCGAGGAGCACCGAGCCCTGATCGGCCAGGCGCGCGGTCAGGCCGAGCAGATCCTGAGCGAGGCTCGGCATGTCGCCGACGCGCAGCGCCAGCGCGTGAAGGACGAGACGGAGGCCGACCGCCAGCGGCGGCTCGAGGAGACGCGACGGCAGATCGAGGCGGAGACGCAGCGAGCGCTGACGCAGATCCGGGCGGAGGTCGCGGAGCTGACGCTGATCGCGACGACGAAGGTGACCGGCAAGGTCCTCGAGGACGCCGACCATCGCCGCCTGATCGAGGACGCCGTCAAGGACCTCGACTTCTCGGTGCTGGAAGAGCAGGAGGCTACGAGATAGCCGTCGTCCACCGCACGTACGCGCAGGCGCTCTTCGACGCGGCACAGGAGAAGAACCGGCTGCAGGCAGTCCACTCCGAGCTCGACGACTTCGCTGCGTCGGTGCGCGACGTGCCTGAGCTTCGCATCGTTCTCCGCAATCCGCAGATCGAGCCGCGGACGAAAGCCGACCTGCTGCAGGAGCTCCTCGGGGGGTCGGACGAGCTCGTGCGCAACTTTCTTCGCCTCGTGGCGGAGAAGGGGCGGATCGGCGAGATCGAGGAGATCGCGCGCGAGCTCGACCGGCTGATCGCAGCGCAGGAGCGGCGCATCAAGGTCGAGCTCACGACCGCCTACGAGCTGTCCGACGACGACGCAAACGACATCGTCCGGCAGATCGAGCAGTCGACCGGCCGCACGGTGGAGGCGACCCGCCGTGTCGACCCGAGCCTGATCGGCGGCCTCGTGCTGCGGGCGGACACGCTTCGCGTGGACGCGTCCGTGCGCGGCCGGATTGAACGATTGCGCCAAGACCTCGTAACAAGGAGAAGCTAGTGAAGCTACGGCCGGAGGAGATCACCTCGATCCTCAAGGAGCGGATCGAGAACTACGACGTCGAAACCGACCTCGCCGAGGTCGGGACGGTCCTGCAGATAGGCGACGGGATCGCCCGCATCTACGGGCTCGAGAACGCGGTCTCGCAGGAGATGCTCGAGTTGGAGCACGGCGTCGTCGGGCTGGCGTTCAACCTGGAGGAGGACGACGTCGGAGTCGCCCTCTTCGGGGAATGGGAGCACGTCAAGGAGGGAGAGCCGGCGCGGCGCACGGGTCGCGTCGCGAGCGTCCCTGTCGGCGAGGCGCTCCTTGGCCGCGTCGTCGACCCGCTCGGCAACCCGATCGACGGCCTAGGGCCGATCGAGACCTCCGAGACGCGCCCGCTCGAGTTCAAGGCTCCGGGCGTGATCGCGCGTCAGCCCGTGAAGGAGCCGCTGCAGACCGGGATCAAGGCGATCGACTCGATGACGAACGTCGGCCGCGGTCAGCGCGAGCTCATCATCGGCGACCGGCAGACCGGCAAGACCACGATCTGCATCGACACGATCCTGAACCAGAGGGACACCGACGTCTTCTGCATCTACGTCGCGATCGGACAGAAGGCGTCGACCGTCTCCCAGACGTACGAGCTGTTGCGGGACCGTGGCGCGATGGAGTACACGACGATCGTCTCCGCAGCGGCGCAAGAGGCGGCACCGATCAAGTGGATGGCGCCGTTCGCGGGCTGCGCGATGGGCGAGCACTTCCTCTACAACGGCCAGCACGTGCTCTGCATCTACGACGACCTCTCGAAGCACGCAGATGCGTACCGCCAGCTCTCGCTGCTGTTGCGACGCCCGCCCGGCCGTGAGGCGTTTCCGGGCGACGTCTTCTACCTGCACTCGCGCCTGCTCGAGCGGGCGTGCAAGCTGTCCGACGAGCTCGGCGGCGGGTCGCTCACTGCGCTGCCGATCATCGAGACGCAGGCCGGCGACATCTCCGCCTACATCCCGACGAACGTGATCTCGATCACCGACGGACAGATCTTCCTCGAGTCGGACCTCTTCTTCTCGGGGGTCCGGCCGGCCGTCAACGTCGGCATCTCGGTGTCGCGGGTCGGCGCCAGCGCTCAGACTAAGGCGATGAAGAAGGTCGCCGGGCGCCTGCGGCTCGACCTCTCCCAATACCGCGAGCTCGAGGCGTTCGCACAGTTCGGCTCGGAGCTCGACGAAGCGACCCAGAAGGCGCTCGGCCGCGGCGAGCGCATGGTTGCGACGCTCAACCAGCCGCAGCATGAGCCCTGGCCCATGGAGGAGCAGGTGGTCGCTCTTTATGCCGGCGTCAACGGGTTCCTCGACGAGATTCCCGTCGGCCAGGTCCCGCGCTTCCAGGAGGAGCTCCGCGAGCACCTGAGGGCCGAGGAGTCGATCCTCAAGGAGATCCGCGGGACGGGCGATCTCTCGGACGAGACCGCCGCGAAGCTCGACGAGGAGCTCAGGAAGATGCTCCAAGCGTTCGACGTGAAGGAAGAGGCGAGCCTCGTCGCCTAGCGCCTAATGGCCTCCGTCCAGGACATCAAGCGCAGGATCCGCTCCGTCCGCAACACGCGGAAGATCACGCGTGCCATGGAGCTCGTGGCCGCGGCGAAGCTCCGCCGCGCGCAGGGCCGCATCGAGGCAATGCGCCCGTACGCGGACCGGATGCTCGAGCTGATGGCGGGGACGGCGCGCGCCAGCGCGTCGGTCCGTGGCCTTCCGTTGCTGCAGCGGCACGAGCAGGAGGAGACCGTGGCGATCGTTCCGCTGACCGGCGACCGCGGATTGGCCGGCGCATTCAACTCGCAGATCCTGCGGCGGGCGCTCGCGCTCGACCGCCGGCTCCGCAGAGAAGGGAAGAACGTCGTGTGGGTCGCCGTCGGCCGCAAAGGAGCGGGGTCGCTCCGGTTCCGGCGCCAGGAGCTCTCCGGCGAGTTCACCGGCTTCACCGACCAGCCTCGCTACGCCGACGCCCAGGCGATCGCACACCGCGTGGCGGAGCTGTACACCGAGAACGCGGTCGACCGCGTGGTCGTCGTCTACAACCACTTCGAGTCGCCGCTGGTTCAGCGGGTGACCGTCCAGGACCTCTTGCCGCTGGCGGAGGACCTGCTCGATACGGACGAGGAGGAGCGCCACGAAGACGCGACGCGGGGCGACTTCATCTTCGAGCCCGAACCGGAGCAGATCCTCGAGCGGCTCCTACCGGTCTACCTGGAGACCGAGCTCTACCGAGCGCTGCTGGAGTCGGCGGCGTCCGAGCACGGCGCACGCATGACGGCGATGCGAAACGCCTCGAAGAACGCGGGCGAGCTCATCGACAGCCTCACTCTGGCAATGAACAGAGCCCGGCAAGCCGAGATCACCCAGGAGATCCTCGAGGTCGTCGCCGGCGCCGACGCTCTAACTGCCTGAATCAAGCCGTATCCGGACAAGCTCGCGAGCGTAGCCTCGCATCTCCCTAACAAACCGACGCGGCAATCGTCTTTTTGTCTGTCAGAATGCGGCCCGCCCCTGGGAGGGGAGGGAGGATAGTTGTGGGCCTGCATCCGCAAGCCCATTGACGAACGGAGGGAGTAGATGCATCGACGTAAGCTCTGGCTCTTGGCCGGGGTGGTGCTAGCGGCGCTCGCGCTTGCGGCCACCGGCTCGGCAAGAGTTAACGGGCCAGACAGTGCTTCGGCCAAGAAGGCCGGCACGCTGGTCTTCGGGGCTGAGCAGGGCGGCGGTCCGGACTGGTGTCTCAACCTGATCCTGGACGTGGACTGCAACGCGTTCTGGAACGTCGTGTTCCAGACGCCTGTGATCCGCGGCGCCTTCCTGTTTACGCCCAAGTTCACCTATAAGCCGGATCTGGTCAGCAAGTTCACGCTCAAGCAGCGCCCACAGCGGGTGAGCTACACGATCCGCAACAACGCCCGTTGGTCGGATGGTGTGCCGGTGACCGGCAAGGACTTCCGCTTCACCTGGCAAACCGCGATGAACCCGAAGTACAAGGAGCACATCGACCCGCTCGGGTGGGAGGACATCCGCAGCGTTACGGGCAACGGCAAGAAGGTGACCATCACGTTCAAGCGGAACTACGCAGCGTGGAGGGATCTCTTCAGCTACGTGCTGCCGCAGCACGCGCTTCAGGGCGCGGACATGCTGACGGTCTGGAACGACTGCATTTGTAACCCGAAGAAGGGCAACGCCCCGATCGGGGATGGGCCGTTCCTGCTGACGCGGTTCGACCGTGGCTCGGGTGTGACTCTCACCCGCAACCCGCGTGCTTGGTTCGGCAAGCGGGCGAAGCTGGACTCGATCGTGTTCCGCTTCATCACGAACACGAACTCGGAGATCCAGGCGATCCGCTCGGGGGAGGTCGACGCGATCTACCCGCAGCCGCAGCTTGCGTTGGCGGATCTCCGCAGCCAGGCCGGCCTCCGCGTGGTGAGCCACGTCGGCCTGCAGTACGAGCACATCGAGATAGCGCAGGGCGCGAAGGGCAACCCGCTGGCGAAGCAGAAGTGGCTCCGCCAGGCCCTGATGTTGTCGGTGAACCGCGCTGCCGCCGCGAAGGCTCTCTACGGGAACCTCAACCCGAGCGTCGGTCCTCTGCAGAGCCTCGTGCGACTGAAGGGCGAAAAGGGTTATTCGAACGACTTTGGGAAGTGGAACTACAACCCCACCAAGGTCGCGAACATGATGCGGGCTCACAACTGCTCGAAGGGCGGCGACGGCGTCTTCCGCTGCGGCGGGACGAAGGTGTCGTTCGACTTCGCTTCGACGACGGGCAATGCGTTGCGTGCGCTTGCGTTCACGATCTTCCAGGATCAGGCGCAGAAGGCCGGTATCGAGTTCAGGAACGGGTTCGTTCCGGCGGGCACGCTGTTCGGCAGCAAGCTGCCGGCGCACGACTTCGACCTGGCGATGTTCACGTACCTCGTCCGGGTCGACCCCATCTACAACGTCGCCACCCTCAGCTGCGGGAGTCCCAGCAACTACACCGAGTACTGCAACCGCTCGGTCACGAAGTTGCTGGAACGCTCCACTCGCACGACGAATGACGCCAAACGTCTCGCACTGATCAAGGCGGTTGGCAAGATTGTGGCGAACGACATACCGATGATCCCGCTCTTCCAGCGGCCGACGTACCTCGTGTACAAGACGTCGGTGAAGGGCATGGTCGACAACGCCTCGAGCCAGGGCCCGAGCTTCAATGCGGAAGCCTGGTCGAAGGGCTAAGGAAGCACAACGAAGACCGACTGCGTTCTGACAAACCACGAGTCCCGCCCGCGATTCACCGGGGGCGGGACTCGTTCATAATCCGGTGAGCAGATGCTGACCTACATCGTCCGCAGGATCCTCTACAGCATTCCCGTGCTCGTCGCGACGAGCTTCCTGATCTTCACGTTCGTGTCCGTCTCGGGTGACCCCCTCGGGCGGCTGAGGGCGAATCCGAGCATTACCCAGCAACAGATCCAGGCGATCGCGCACTCGAAGAACCTCGACAAGCCGGTGATCGTGCGCTACGGCTACTGGGTTCGCGACGCTTTTACGAAACAGTTCGGAACCACCCTGTTTGGCAACCGCAAGATCTGGCCCGACCTCAAGCGCGTCATAGGCCACACGCTCCAGTTCATCCTGACTGCGCTCATCATCTCGGTGATCGTGGGTGTCGCGATCGGCGTGTACTCGGCATTACGTCAGTACTCGGCGTTCGACTACACGGCGACGACACTGAGCTTCGTCGGCTTTGCGACGCCGGTCTTCTGGCTCGCGTTGATGCTGCAGGTGCTCGTCGTTCAGATCTACCTCAAGTGGAATATCCGAGTCTTCTACACCTCCGGCCTCTCGTCGCCGACGAACGCCGGCACGGGCTTCCACTGGTTCCTCGACCGCGCGCAGCACCTCGCCCTGCCGGTGATCGCGCTGTGCGTCCTGAGCATCGCCCAGTACAGCCGCTACATGCGAGCATCGATGCTCGAAGTCCTGAACTCCGACTACGTGCGCACGGCCCGTGCGAAGGGCCTCGTCGAGCGGCGCGTGATCATGAAGCACGCGTTCCGCAATGCGCTGATCCCGCTGATCACCGTCGTCGCGATCGACTTCGGCGCCCTCTTCGCGGGCGCAATCGTCACGGAGACGATCTTCACGCTCGACGGCATGGGCTACTACTTCATCAACGCATTGTTCGCCAGCGATCCGTACCCGGTCATGGCCTGGCTGATGGTCGTCGCGACGATGGTCATCACTTTCAACTTGATTGCCGATGTCCTCTACGGGGTATTCGATCCGAGGATTCGCTATGACTGACCGCCCCGTCCACGATCCGAACCCCTTGGCGGTGGCGTCTCCCGGCGCCGAGCGCCGCGTCGATGCGGCGCTTCCGTCCGAACCGCGCGAGATCGCCGATGTCGAGTCGCTCTCCTACGAGAGCGGTCTCGAGATCAAGGCGCGGAGCCAGTGGGCGTATGCGCGTCGTCGTTTCATGCGCCACCGGCTCGCGCTCGGCAGCCTGATTGTGCTCCTCTTCATCTTCGGCTGCGGCTTGTTCGCGAACGCCCTCGCTCCGTATACCTACCAGCAGATCAACCTCGAGGCGCTGAGCCAGGCGCCGAGCCACAAGCACATCTTCGGGACGGACAGCGCCGGTCGCGACTCCTTCAGCCGGACGCTCTACGGCATCCGCACGACGGCCCGGGTGGGCATCTTCGTCGGCATTCTCTCGACGCTGATCGGCACCATAATCGGCGGTTTCGCCGGCTTCTACGGCGGGTGGGCAGACAACCTGCTCATGCGGGTCACCGACCTCTTCCTGACGTTACCCCTGTTAGCCGTACTGCTGACCGCGGCGAAGTTCCTCGGTCACAGCACCCCCACGAAGCTCGCGTTATTGCTCGCGGCCTTGATCTGGACGTCGATCGCGCGCGTGGTCCGAGGGAGCTTCTTATCGCTGCGCGAGAAGGAGTACGTCGAAGCCGCCCGCGCCGCAGGTGCGGGGGACTTCCGGATCATCCTTCGGCACATGCTGCCGAACACCGTCGGGCCGATCGTCGTCGCTGCGACGCTGACGATCGGCATCGCGATCCTGCTCGAGGCGACGCTCTCTTTCCTCGGGTTCGGGATCGAGCCTCCGACGCCCGCGCTCGGCGCGCTGCTCAACGAAGGCCAGGATCAGGGCATCGACAAGTGGTGGCTGGTCACCTTCCCAGGGGTGGTCATCGTGCTCATCGTCCTCTGCATCAACTTCATCGGTGACGGGCTCCGAGACGCCCTGGATCCGACCCAGCGCCGCGTCCGTGCCTGAACCGCTTCTCTCGATTCGAGATCTCGTCGTCGAGTTCTCAACGGAAGACGGCATCGTTCAGGCCGTCGACGGCGTCACGTACGACGTCTATCCGGGCGAAACGCTCGGCAT